>CAJWWJ010000019.1 GCA_913048575.1 uncultured Halieaceae bacterium | reverse complement strand
AATAATGGCCGATAACGATTTTTCGCCACTGACATTAACCAGTCGGCGCAAGCGTGACGCCACAACGTCAGCTGCTTGAGCAAAGGCGTTGTGGCGGGCTTTTCAGGTCCGATTTTTGATAGGTGAGCCGGCAAAATCAGTAGGCACTCGACGAGGGAGAACGTCAGCGCTAATAACACGACAATCGGGATACCCTTCGCGGCATGTGCCCATTCACCCGGCATAAACATCATTGGTGCAAAAAACACCATCGTGCTGATCACCGCGAACAGAACAGGCTTGACCACCTCTCGCACGCCCCATAAAGAAGCGTCACCGCTATCGAGGCCCCTGCACTGCGCGGTATGAATCGATTCTCCGACAATAATGGCATCGTCCACGACAATACCGAGCACCAGTAAGAAGGCGAACAAGGAGATCATGTTCAAGCCCACCCCGGTATATGGCAGTAAAAAAAACGTCCCGAGAAAAGCCACTGCAATACCGACAGAAACCCAGACGGCGACTACCGGCCGTAAAAATAAGACGAGCACCAAAAAGACCAACGCCAATCCACCCAAGCCGTTCTTCAATAGTGTTTCAACCCGATCCTTGAATGGCACCGCCGCGTCTCGCCAAAATGACAATGACGCGCCCTCGGGTAGGTTTGGCGTTTGTGCGCCCACCCACTCAGTAATCACACGAGAAGACTTTACGACATCGGGGTTTGTCGTCACGTAGGCGTACAAACCATGATCAGGCATGCCATCGAAGCGACTGATCGTATCGACATCCTCAAATCCGTCTTCGATTGTTGCCACCTCACCGAGATAAATCTGTGTCCCATCTCGCGCGGTAATCAGCACAATTTTTTCGAAATCTGCTCGGTAGTAGGCTTGTCCCCGCGTCTGCACGCGAATGTCACCGTCGTCTCCTTTGATGGCACCCGCCGGTAAATTAAGAGAGGCTGATTGAATGGCGCGAACCACGTCGTCGAAAGACAGCTTGTGGCGGCGTAAATCAACTTCAGAAACATTAACGGACACTTCGTACCGACGCGGCGACACCAAATCGACCACTGATATCCAAGGTTGCCTAGCCAAGTCATCGCGAAGCGACTCTCCGAGCTCTTTCAGCTCCCATTCGTCTAAATCGCCCGCCAACTCGACAATACCGAGCAAATGGCGATACACCAATTCAGTGACCACAGGACGCTCAGCATCGGTGGGGAACGTCGTAATTGCATCGATGCGGGTTTTGATTTCGTTGGTTAGTCGCTGCGTCGGATAACCCGGGAGTGCTTCGACTACCACCTGACCCAGGCCGTCTAAAGCGGTCGATCGAATCTCTTTGATACCGTCCAGATCATGAATAGCCTCTTCAACGCGGACGCAAATCTGCTCCTCCACTTCCTTAGGGCTAGCTCCCGGAAACGGCATGGCGATGCTCACCCGGTCAATCACAGGAGTCGGGAAAAACTGCTTGTCGAGACCGGGAATGTTGTAAAGCCCGCCCACCACTAGCACCAACATGAATAAATTGGCGGCGATGGGGTTGCCAATAAACCAACCCAACAAGCCGGTTTTTTCAGCTGCCACTACTGTTTACTGCCATTGCGAAGCATCTCGGCCACCTCGACTGCAGTGCCTGATGACAACAAACTGCTCTGTTCTAGTACGATGCGCTCCCCTGCTGCAACTCCTCGCACCCAAACGCGTTCCTGCGCTCTCCGTAATAACTCAACCGGCAGTCGTTCCAGGCGATCCCCTGCTCCCAGACGCAGCACAGTGTTGTCGCCTCGCAGCGCGGTTGCGGGCAGTTCAATAGACTGCTGGATCGGCTTACCCCGGATGCTTGCCTCCACAAACAGCCCTGGTGTCAGTGGCGGCCGACGCTGAAACCCCTCACTGAACGGATCATTGACCTCGGCAATGGCAAAAGTAGCCCGGCTTTCGCGGTCAATGCTCGCCCGCATTCGCGTGATCTGGCCCTGCCATTGCCAGCGCTCCCCACCAAAACGTGCCGTCAACGTCACGTCAGGATAGGTATCAATGCCCGTCTCAAATAAGGGCAAAGCCAACAAAGCAAGTTGCGACTCACTGATCGGAAGGAGTACTTCAACTCGGTCAGTTGCATAAACTTGGGCCAACGACGCACCCGGTGCCACAAACTGCCCGACGTCAACCAACTTTTTTTCCAATCGTCCGTCAAAGGGTGCCTTGAGTGTGGTTCGTGCCAGCGCTAATTCGGCCGCTTCAACATCCGCTCGAGCGGCCACCAGCGCAGTCTCGGCGGCGTAGAGCTGCGGTTTTCTCAAAAACAGATCGTTAGCTGCATTCGAACCCAGATCACGCCACTCTCGCTTCGCTTGTAAATTCCGTCCTCGCTCCTCAGCGAGACGCTGTGCCGCTGCCGCTTCCTGAGCAGTTGCTCGCGCTATGGCAAAGTCATAGTCTGCCGTTTCTAATTGCAGCAACGTCTCGCCTTTTTTGAAGAACCTGCCTTCTAGAAAAGCCTCGCTCACCGCTTCCACTTTACCGCCGACCTGTGCCATCAAACTGACTCGGGTCACCGGCTCCACCGTGCCTTGGGTCTGCACCCAGATAGCGTGCTCGGCGGGGACGGCGATCATCACATCGACGAGGGGCCTGCGTGGCTCAACCTGCTGAGACGACTCAGCCTCAGGTTTCCCCACGAGCACCCAAAAGCAGACCACCAGACCGACGATCGTAAACGCCACTGCGCCCGCCAAACGGCGGCGAGCAAAACGAGCGGTGCTATTACTGTGATCAGCCATTATCTGGTATCCCACCTCCCTATCTTAAATGGGGGCAAATGAGCAGTTTCCAAGCCTTCATCCGTATCAGTCCCCGCTGAACGTGGGACAGATGAATGTTACGACAGATGAGTTCTTTCAGATGTCATCTATGTTACCCGTGCCCATCGAACCCGTTGCGCATTATTACCAGCTCCGACTGAGTGATTAGAGGGCAGATTCTAATTTTTAGGACCACACTGCGCACCGTTGATACCAAACCGGAGGAAAAAAGATGGCTGAAGCAAAGGTAAAGGCAAAAGCAAAAGGGGCGCCGAAGAAGGCGACCGCCAAAAAGGCTGCAACTAAAAGGGTGGCCGCCAAAAAGACCGTGACGAAAAAGACCGCTGTAAAAACCAAGGCCAAAACACAGCCCAAGGCTAAAGCACAGGCCAAAGCTAAAACGAGTAGCAAGAAGCGCGCACGACCGGCTGCGGTTGATACGGGGCGCAAAGCGCTGTTGGCTGGCCTAGGCGTTTACGGCAAGGCTTATGACCAAGTGTTGGAGCAATTTGCTGGGATGCAAGAGCAAGTCGACGACGCACAAAATCGTCTTAGCGCCAGCCGCAAACAGGCAGAAGCCATTTATCAATCACTCGTTAAGCGCGGCAGCGCAGTTGAGAAAGACGCTCTCAGAGCACTGGCAGACCTTGAGCTCGATTCATTGGCTGACCGCACAAAGTTGGAAGCGCAAATGAAAAAGGCAAAGGCGCGCTTTGATCAATTGAAAGCGAAGTTCAACAAAGGCAAGTGAAGCAACACCCGTCCGTTTTTTTGGGGGAGCTACGGCTCCCCTTTTTTTGTTGCCAGCGCGCTTCAAACGGCACTCAAACTCCTGCTTGAAGCGGCTGCAAGTCAGGCCGGGATTTTCTTTGGGGCGCTGGAGTAGCAAGCTCAATCTAATGGGCGTGTCGAAGCAAACCGTTGATTAATCCCATCGGTTACACTTTAGGTCATGAAAACTGCGCAACGTATTCTCGACACTGCCGCTGATCTCTTCAATGAACGCGGAGAGCGCAACGTGTCTGCGAGTGATATCGCCCTAGAACTGGATATCAGTCCGGGCAACCTTTATTACCATTTTAAGGGTAAGGACGGGATACTCTCCGCGCTGTTTCTCAACTTTTATCGTGACATCGCGGGAATGCTTGCGGCACCCATAGCGGACACCGACTTTCTCGAAACGAACGCGCCGCTTGAGCGAAGCTGGTTGTTTTTAACCGTCATCATGGAGGCAATGTACGCACATCGGTTTATTTACCTCAACATGACAGATTTGATGCAACGCTACCCAGATATCGACCGGGGAATGCGACGGCTGATATCACTCAAACAGCGCGCATCGCGCACACTAGCAACTGAATTACTCGCCCCTGTTGGCATCACTGCAAAGCCTCAGCGACTGGACCATATTGCGGACAGTATGACGATGACCTTGAGCTATTGGCTCAGCTTTGATCACTGGATGACCCCGTCTCAGCACCCGCAGCAAGTCATTCATCGCGGAGTTTTGCAGATTTTGTCTCATTGCGCCCCGTATCTGGGCGACCAAGCGTCCGATTTTTACCACGAGTGCGAATTAATCAACGCCAGACTGCTCGATGTCGGTTCTGCATGAGTTATTATTGCCTTTGGCTACCCTTTTCTCGGTAGATCGCTCCTTGTGGAGCGAAACCCATTCACTGTTCACTATATGGAGTATCAAACATGACCATTTCTGTAGGAGATTGCATTCCTAATTGCACCCTCGCGGTGATGGGGGGAGAAGGCCCCGCACCTGTGACCACTGCCGAGCTGTTCAATGGCAAAAAGGCACTGCTTTTTGCCGTACCCGGAGCCTTTACACCTGGCTGTTCGATGACCCACTTACCCGGCTATGTCGCCAACGCAGACACCATTAAAAGTCACGGTGTAGACAGTATTATCTGCATGTCGGTGAATGACGCTTTTGTCATGGGCGCGTGGGGACAAGCTCAAAATGCAGAGCACATTATTATGCTCGCAGATGGCAATGGCGAACTCACGGCGGCACTGGGACTTGAGCTCGATGGTTCAGGCTTTGGACTCGGCACTCGCAGTCAGCGCTTTGCCATGATTGTCGAAGATGGCAAAGTGACCCACCTCAATGTTGAAGAAGGCCCTGGGATAGACGTCAGTTCTGCCGAAACCATGATGGCGCTTCTATAGAGGATCTAACGGCAACACCCTCCAACTGACGCGCTTTCGCAAGGCGTCATGTTTAGACAAGAGGGATTTCAGTTCAATCGGAGCAGGACTGAAATTAGGCCGCCGGGATCACTCTTGGCGGCCTCTCTAAACACGCTTATTTCGCGCACATCAATGATGCTATTGCAAGATCAGTGCCATGAGGCCGGCAATCACGATAGCCCCAAAAAGATTGAGCACCAGTCCTTCTCGCACCATCCGCTGGATCGGCAGCTCTCCACTGCCAAACACGACTGCATTAGGCGCCGTGGCGACCGGAAGCATGAAGGCGCAGCTTGCGCTCATTGCCGCGGGCACCATGAGCCATAACGGATCAATATCGACAGCCAATGCGACCGCTGCTAACACGGGCATCAGCAGCGCCGTCGTGGCGGTGTTAGAGGTCGCCTCGGTCAAAAAGGTCACCACCAACGCCAAGAGCAGCATCATCAAGAAGACAGGCAATACTGCGACCAAGGTCAACGCATCACCAACTTGCGCACTGAGTCCCGACGCGACAAAGCCACGCGCCAAACAAATACCTCCAGCGAATAACAGCAATACGCCCCAAGGGATTTGATTCGCTTGCTGCCATTCAATGAGCGGCGCTCCCGTCTTATCACGGACGACGAATAGCGCGATGACCGCCAGCAGCGCCACTGAGGCATCGTTGGTAAAAGGTAGACCCAGCCATGCTTGCCAACCGCCAAAAGGCTCAGCGCGGGTAATCCAAGCGAGCGCAGTAAGCGCGAAAATGGTCATCACGCGTCGCTCAGCACTGCGCCACGGGCCCACTGCCGGCAGTGTAATCCCTAACTCCGTCGGCAGATTCCGCGTCACCCACCACCAGGCGGCTGGTAACAGCACCGCAATGACCGGTATGCCCCACGACATCCACTGGCCAAAACTAATCGTTTGGCCGGTGGTTTCCTCGAAAACTTGAACGAAGATGAGGTTGGGAGGGGTGCCAATGGGCGTGCCCAGGCCGCCAATACTGCAAGACCACGCCAGCCCGAGTAATAACGGCACCGCTAAACGCTCACGATCATCGCAAGACGCCAGTACAGCCATCGCAACGGGCATTAGCATCAGTGCCGATGCCGTATTGGAAATCCACATACTGAGACCTGCGCCCGCCAGCATGAAGCCCATCACCAATTGTCGAGGACGATGCCCGCCAACGAGCCTTACCACCGACAGAGCGACCCGATGATGCGCCCCCGAGCTCTCCATACCTCGGGAGAGTAGAAACCCCCCTAACAACAGGATAATCAGCGGTGAACCCACAGCGCCAGCAACCTGCTCGACCGTTAGGACTCCCGCCATAGGCAACACGGATAAGGGAAGGAGTGAAGTCACCGGTATCGGAATAGGTTCAAAAATCCACCAGGCCATGCAAAGCCACGCAACTACGGCAGTCACGATAATCGCGTTGCTTTGCTCCACCGTCATCAAAACCACGGCGAGGCAGGCGGCTGAGATCAGGCCCGGCAAAACTGTCTGCCGTGGATCTAAATAGGTCATAATCTTCATCTGCTGTATGCTCCCCCACCCTCGTCCTTGTGTACACTCCACCGCATGGCATTAAGCAACACAACACAGTTGATCGATGGCTTTGATCGCTCGATTTCGTACCTGAGATTATCGGTTACCGATCGCTGCGACTTTCGATGTCAGTACTGCATGGCGGAAACCATGCAGTTTCTCCCCCGTGCCGAGGTATTGTCCATAGAAGAACTTCTGCGGACAGCGCGAATCTTCACTGAATTGGGCGTCAAAAAAATCCGCGTAACCGGTGGTGAACCCCTTATTCGTCGCGGCGTCGATACCCTGTTTCAAGGCATTGGACAGCTTCCAGGGGTAGAAACACTAGCACTCACTACCAATGCCAGTCACTTGGCTGAGTTTGCTCCGGTACTGCGACAAGCCGGTGTCAATTCGATCAACATTAGCTTAGACAGCCTGCAGCCGGACCGGTTCCGCGATATCACTCGGATCGGCAAGCTAGACACGGTACTGATCGGTATCGACGCTGCCGTGCAAGCTGGCTTTGACAACATCAGATTAAACGCTGTTATTTTAGAGGGACTGAATCGGGATGAAGTGTTGCCGCTGACTCAATTTGCTCTCGAAAAACAGATTGGCATCGCGTTTATTGAAGAAATGCCCTTGGGACAAGTCAACATGGGGAGCAAGTCCTTAAGCTATGTCTCCTCAGACGAACTGATCGAGGAGTTGAGTACCCACTATGCGCTTGAGCCCGTGAACAGTGATCAAACAGCCGGCCCGGCTCGCAATTTCTCAATCCCGGGTTCGCAAACTCAGGTTGGGTTTATCTCGCCACATAGCAACAACTTTTGCGGATCCTGTAATCGATTGAGAATCAGTGCTGAAGGCCGCTTACTGATGTGCCTTGGCAATGAGGAATCGATCGATCTTCGGCAACTCATGCGCGATGGCGAGAGTGATCAGAGTATCAAAACCGCTATCATTGACAGCCTGTCACTGAAACCAGAACGACATGTTTTCGACCGTCCAAATGAGCCGCAAATTATGCGGTTCATGAATGCGACCGGCGGTTAATTTAAGTCCACCAAGAGAGAGCCCGTGTCTACTAACCACTATCCTGCATTACATCAGGTTGAAGCCATTCAGAATGCGTTTGAAGCGGCCGGCTATATTTGCACAACCCGCATCGCCACTGTGATTCGCCTTGCAGCGGCACTGGAAAAACCAGTGCTGATTGAGGGGCCGCCCGGCGTTGGTAAAACAGAGCTCGCCAAGACCTGCGCCACGGTTGTCAATCGCCCACTGGTGCGGTTGCAATGTTATGAAGGACTCGACGAAAGCAAAGCACTCTACGAATGGAAATACGGCAAGCAACTCCTTTACACGCAGCTTCTTAAAGAGCAGCTGGGTGACGTCTTGGATGGCGCCAAGGGCCTCGACGAGTCCATGGCACGGTTACACGAGTTTGGTGACGTATTTTATTCGGAGGCTTTCCTCGAATCACGCCCCTTACTCAAGGCAATGGAGGCAGATCAAGGCGGAGTCTTACTGATTGATGAAATCGATAAAGCCGATTTTGAATTTGAATCGCTGCTCTTAGAAGTGCTCTCAGACTATCAGGTATCGATTCCCGAGCTCGGCACCATTCGTGCTCGCTCCAAACCATTAGTGTTCCTCACCAGTAACGATACGAGGGACCTCTCCGACGCGCTGAAACGCCGTTGTCTGCATCTTCACATCCCCTTTCCGTCTGTCGAATTAGAAGCAAAAATAGTTGCCAGTCGCGTGCCTGAACTGGCGCAGTCAATGACAAAAAAGCTGGTTCAATTTGTTCACGCTGTGCGGTCACTGGATCTTAAAAAAGCGCCCGCCATTTCAGAGACGGTCGATTGGGCGAAAAGTCTTTTGCTACTGCACGCCAAAGACCTAGACAGCGCGCTTGTTCAGGACACGCTCAACGTCCTGCTGAAGTATGAAGACGATATCCAAATAGCTCAGGGGCAGCTCTCAAAACTCATGGTCGCTGCAGCAGAGTCTTAGCACCAATGAAGCAGAGAGAACAAGAAAAGACCACTGACGGCGCCAATCACGGCGCCGTCAGTAGCGATCAACTACTCGCTTTCATGCAGTATTTAAGAGGTCAAAAGATAGCGGTATCACCGGCCGACACGCTCGATGCCGTCGCCGTCGCCGAATTATTGGGCTATGACAATCGCTCATTGCTGCGCAACGGTCTGGCTTCGACACTGGCTAAATCTGCGCACGAACTCGCCGTATTTGAGACCGCATTCGACCAATACTTTCAACCCACCATGCGAAGACCTGGCGCGCCTACCGCAGCTAATGATGATAGCGCCAGCGCAACAGAACCCTCGGAAGCAGAGGGTCCTATGCCCGCGTCGACACCGGAGCAAGGCAATGAGGACCCTCTGGACGGTCTGCGTGGCAATAGCCTATTTGATGCGCTAGAAAACAGGGATGACAGTGCCCTGTCTGTTGCCATTGAAACGGCTGCGGCAGAGGCCAAAGTCGATGATATTTCGCTGTTTACGCAGCGTGGACAGTATGTCCGAAAAATACTGGACGCCCTGGGCGATGAGGCGCTGAGGGATGCCGCTATCGAGCTTGAGCAAAGCGAGCCCGCTGCCTTTGAAGCGGTACAGGCGTTACGGGAGCAACTGCGCGAGCGCGTGAGAGACCGTGTCGAGCGCGCCTATCTCATTCACGCTAAAGCCGAAACAGAAGATCTGTTGGATGAATCACTCTCGAAGATAAAACTGGGCAATGTTGACCACAGTCAAATGGCACGCCTGAAGCGCTTAATGGATCGCATGGCACGTAAGCTGGCTGCGAGACATGGCAGACGCCGCCGACGTTTCCGCCGAGGGAAATTGAACGTAGGGGAAACTGTAAGGCGCGCGATTCCCACCGACGGCGTGCCCTTCTCACCCCGTTGGCGTAAATCTGAACGGAAGCGCCCTCAAGTCATGGCAATTTGTGATGTGAGCGGCTCAGTCGCAGCCTACGCCAGGTTTTTACTGATGTTTCTTTACGCATTGCAAGACGTGCTGCCGAGAACACGGACTTTCGCTTTTTCAGCTGCATTAGGTGAGGTGAGCGACCTGTTCGCTGATTTGCCTGTAGCCGAGGCGATTGAACGGGTCAATCTCAAATATGGCGGTGCCACAGACTACGGACGAGCGCTGCATGAGTTTTCGGAGTCCGCATTAGCAGAGGTCAATAACGCCACCACCATCATCATCCTAGGCGACGCACGCAATAATCAAGCCGACCCCAGGCTCGACCTGCTTGCAGAAATGAAAGCGCGCGCCAAACAGTTGATCTGGCTGAACCCAGAATCCATTCGACTATGGGGTACCGGTGACTCTGAAATGCTGCGCGTGAAAAGGCACTGCCATCTCGCACGAGAGTGCAATAACCTCAAACAGCTTGAGCGCATTATTGATAAGTTGCTCTCCGACAGACGCTAACGCCCTCAGCAAATCAATGGGGTCCCCCCCCCCTCACTGATCTATTACGCTGATTTTCTGCGAGCATGCTGTTATCTGGGCACCCGCTCAGCATCAAACGCGGATGGGTAGGCCTTTCAATTTCGCACTGCCTTGGCCTATCTTAAGCATCTGACGCCATCGTAAAACGGGACACCTCTGATTGCGTTTGATCACCCTCAAGCTTGAGCTTTAAGCGCAAGTTATTTTCGGAATCCGCGTTGTGCAGGGCTTCTTTTTCCGAAATCAGGCCGGCCTGACACAAGTCAAATAGCGCCATATCAAAGGTCTTCATGCCGCGATCTTGTGATTTCTCCATGATCTCTTTAAGACCACTAATATCGCCTCGCAGAATCAACTCTTTCACAGTCGGTGACCCCAGCATGACCTCGATTGCCGCGGATCTACCGCCGTCATTATTAGGAATCAATCGCTGAGACACAAAAGCCTGCAAATTCAGTGATAAATCTAACAGTAACTGTTGACGCTTTTCCTCGGGGAAAAAATTAATAATGCGGTCTAAAGCCTGATTAGCACTATTAGCATGGAGCGTCGATATACAGAGATGTCCGGTTTCCGAAAAGGAGAGCGCATGTTCCATCGTCTCGCGGTCTCGAATTTCACCGATCAAAATCACATCGGGTGCCTGTCGTAAGGTGTTTTTCAAAGCGCTCTGCCAGTTGCGGGTATCGACCCCCACCTCACGTTGATTCACAATCGATTTTTTATGTTGATGGATAAATTCGACAGGGTCTTCGATCGTGACGATGTGACCACTGGCATGGCGATTGCGGTAATCAATCATTGCGGCAAGTGACGTCGATTTTCCCGAGCCCGTCGCACCCACAAATAACAACAACCCGCGCTTCGCCATAATCAAGTCGGTCAGAATTTCAGGCAATCCCAGGTCACGCCAGCAGGGAATATCCGACACAATAAAGCGAGCGACGATGCTCACCTCACTCCGTTGTCGAAAAATATTGACCCTAAAACGGCCTATTTCAGGCAGTGACACCGCCAGATTCATCTCGAGGTCGCGCTCAAATTCCTGGCGTTGCCCCTCATCCATCAACTCATTGGCAATATTTCCCACTTCTCCGGGTGCCAATGTCTCAGCGGAAATTGGGGTGAGCGCCCCATCAAACTTGGCGCAAGCCGGTGCACCGGTTGCCAAATAAAGGTCTGATCCTCGGCGGTCTGCCAGCTCTTTTAACCATCCATAGATTCGCATGACTGACACTTCTCCTTGTGTTCACGTCTGGAGCTGAGTGGCTCCCACCAACTTAATGGGATCGCCTCTGTACGAGGCCTCGCTGGCACCGTACACTCCGGTCCAATTTAACGCCGACTGTCGTATTTAGCCCAGTCCTATTGTCGTCAATTCATCACACAGGGGAGACCGTGTCGAATTACGCATCAGTCTTTCGCCAGGTACTGAATGAGCACCCGGAGCTGCTTACTCAGATTCGACGTGGTGTTGAGAAAGAGAGCCTGCGTGTCACTGAGGATCATGCGACGCTTGCCCAAACTCAACATCCACCGGCGCTGGGCTCAGCACTAACACACCCCGCTATTACGACCGATTACTCGGAAGCGTTACTCGAGTTTATTACCCCGGCAGAATCGTCTATCGAAGCAACAGAACAGTCGCTGGCAGATTTACACCGATTTACGGCTCGGCAACTCAACAAGGAGCTGCTCTGGAGTGCCAGCATGCCTTGCATTGTCAGTGGCGATGCGGAAATTCCCATCGCCCAATTTGGGCAGTCCAATGTTGGGCAGATGAAACGCGTTTACCGCAATGGTTTGAGCGTGCGATACGGTCGCAAGATGCAGGCTATTGCAGGGCTCCATTACAACTTTTCCCTACCGATCAACTTTTGGTCCACGGTACAAGAACATGTCGAGCCGGGTCGCGATTCCATGCACCTGCAAACCGATGGGTATTTGAGCCTTATTCGTAACTTTTTTTCGCGTGCTTGGGTGCTGCTCTATCTACTGGGCGCATCGCCCACTGTGTGCGCCAGCTTTGTGCAGGGCAATCGCAACCATCCCCTCAAACCGATGGGCGACGACCACCACAGTTATTATCTCCCCCATGCCACTTCACTGAGGATGGGGGACCTTGGCTATACGAGTAACGCTCAGGCAGGTTTAAATGTTTGTTACAACGATCTAGATCAATATATTTCCACGCTACGCAATGCCATCCTGACGCCGCACGAGGCCTATCAGGGGTTTACCGTCATGGACAATGGTGAATCTGCGCAGCTCAATGACGCACTGCTTCAAATTGAAAACGAATATTACAGTCCGATCCGACCAAAACGAGTTACCCAAAGTGGTGAGGCACCGATTGCCGCCCTTGCGCGCAGCGGCATCGAGTATATCGAAGTACGATGTGTCGATATCAACCCGTTCATTCCTTATGGCATCGATGCCGATACAATGCGCTTGCTCGATCTTTTTCTCATGTCTTGCCTGATTGACGACAGCCCACTGTGCGATGAAGCGGGCCAAAACAGAAATGAGATCAACCTACAGAGAATGATTAATCGGGGAAGAGAACCCAATTTGACGTTGCTATCAGCAAGTGGCGCTGAAACGCCTATGCAGTCGCTGGCACAACCAGTGCTCGAGCGAATGGCAGAAATTGCCGAATGGTTTACGAGTGAGGACTCAGCAGATGACTATCGCCGAGTCGCAGCCGAGGCCCAGCAAAAATTCATTGACCCAGATCAAACACTCTCTGCTCGAATGCTGCGTGAAATGGAAGAAAGCGGACTCAGTTATTCACAACTGGCGTTACGTTACTCTCGCCAATGGCACGCTCAACATCTCAGGGATCCCCTCTCGGAAGCAGCGTCTGCTCAACTGAAAATTGAGGCTGAGCAGTCCATCCAGCGGCAACGCGCTATTGAGGCACAAGATAGCGAGCTTTTTGAGGATTACCTCAGCCTGTTCTATCAGCAATACCAGAGCAATGAGGCCTGAGCACGCTCATACTGGGTTAATCGCCCAACAAAAAACGCCCCTTAGGGCGCTTCAGTCATGGCGGTACAGCCTCGGAGACTGCACCTTCCCAAGCGTTACAACCAACGTTACTCGCTGTCGGCGTTAGTGACTGAGATGAGCTCGACATCAAACAGCAACGTGGCATTGGGTCCAATCATCTGCCCTGCACCACCCTCGCCGTAGCCTAACTCTGGCGGAATAATAAATTTGAATTTACCACCGGGCTTCATTAACTGCAGCCCCTCAGTCCAGCCAGGAATGACCTGTGTCACGCCAAAGGTCACCGTCTGCCCGCGCTCATAACTGCTATCAAATACCGTACCGTCGATTAGGCGACCTTCGTAATGGACTTCGACAGAATCTGCTAATACGGGGCTATCGCCCTCACCCGCTGCAACCACAATGTACTGCAGTCCCGACTCTGTCGTTTGTACTTCTTCATTACTGCTCATCTCTGCCATGTAGGCTCTACCTTCATCTAAATTGGTTTGTGACACTGCAACGCGCTCAGCTTCTACTTCAGCCTGACGTCGCTCCTGAAAAGCGGTCATTTCGGTGTTAATTTCCTCTTCTGTCAGACGTGCTTCGGCACCCTCGACAGCGTCAGCGAGTCCCGCGGCGTAGGCATTCACATCAATGGCCATCCCATCGGCTGCCATCCTCTGCCCCATCCGTAAACCAATGCCGTAGCTTAATCGCGCCTCGGTTGACTCCAAGTTAAGCGGTTGCTCCTGCGCAGTGCTATCGCACCCCATCACTGCCAGCAGGGTCGCTGCGCCGGCGATTCGACTCATTCTCGAAATTGAGATACTCATCGTATTGCTACTCCTTAGTCGTGCTGAAAAAGAAGGCCGATATTACGTGCCCTTTTCCAGCAGTGCCACCAATTGGAGGCGCTCAGGCGCACATTTACCATCAAAAAAAGTCGGCAGAAGACTGAGATTTGATGACATTAATGTCGAAGACGTCCCCTTTTCGACTGGCGAAACGACTCCTTTTGAGGGGCTTCGGTCGTTCATCACGCCTGACCACATTAGCTCAGCGAGATGGCGCTCTGCCGTCACTTCGAGTGCGAGTAAGTGTTGCCGAGAGTCACTCAGGTCTGCATCGCCCGTCCATCGCGTTCGGGTAGCTCGGAGCGGCAAAACCACTTCATCAATCCATGTGCGCGTCGAGACAGCCATCGCCCGCACGTCATCAAGCTGCCATTGCCGATCGTGACTCGCCAACCAACAGGCAAACAACGCTTCTAAAATGACGAGATCCTGCGTGTCTTGTAACAGCAGTAGGTGTTGTTGAACCCCAGCACGACGATAGCAAGCAACGGCCCAATCCCAGAAAGCGTCGACGGTCATGTCGTACCCACTCCTCTCGCAGCGGCGATCAAATCCCATTTTTGCTGACGACTCAACCGCCGTAAGGCCGCCTCTCGTTGCTGAGCATCAGATCTCGAGTCACAACTCGCCGACCACATCACCGCGACCGGTCGTCTCCCTTGGGTATACCGGGCACCGCCCACAATTTCGCCATTATGCTGACGTAAACGGCGATCCAGGTCAGTGGTGACTCCAGAATACAGTGTGTCATCGCTGCATTGCAGCAGGTACACCTGCCATTCTTTTTCACCTGAACTGCTCGAAGCGCTTGCCGGTTGGCAAGCAGTGATATATTTTCCGTCTGACATGAGCAAATTTTCCCTACGAGCCATGGTCAGATTCTGACCACACTATGGAGCCCTTATGAGCGCTGAAATCCTGCACGTTACTGACGACAACTTTGATACTGAGGTCCTCTCGAGCGACTTACCGGTGCTGGTGGACTTTTGGGCAGAGTGGTGTGGCCCTTGTAAAATGATTGCGCCTATCCTTGAAGAGATTGCCACAGAATATGCGGGAAAGGTCAAAGTCTGTAAGGTCGATGTCGATGCGAATCCTGACATGCCAGGAAAATTCAACATCCGAGGCATCCCCACATTGATTGTCTTCAAAGGCGGTAATGCGGTTGACACTAAAGTCGGGGCTTTATCAAAAACCCAGATGGGGGAGTTTGTCGACTCCGTCCTCTAACCGTCAACACGCGCCCGAAAAACCCTACAATATTTTGCTGGACGCGCTCATCTTCGGGTGCTACTTTTGCGCAATCGAGGTCTCGCGAGAGGCCTACCACGCCCAGCAGCATCCCCTTATAACGACTCCCACAGGGTAGAAAAGTAATCTGTGGCAACGTTAGTGTAGCGAGACTGCGAGGGCACAACCCCTAGACCGATTCGCGTCAGCACAAAACGCCTAGCAAAACTTCGGTCCCATTTTTCTCCTTTTTGACTGTAACCCGGAAGTGATTCGTGGAAGAGCAAAACAGCGCCAACGCCGAAGAATCGGCAACCCCTACTAATGAGCTCGCCGCCCTCCCAGGCGAAGCCGACAGTGCAGAGTCCACTAAAAGCAATGGACGAACACTGAAACTCAAGGCCTCAGAAGAGCAATCTGACCCAAGCCAGTCACCTGAGATGGATGTCAGCGACAGCCCCTCGACGCCAGATGCGCCGGCAGACGAAAAGCCGGCGTCGAGCGCAGAGCCGCCCTCCGAGGCAAAATCATCGGAGCCGCGAGCCAATAGTGAAGAGGACGGTCAACCCGGGCGTTCGCGTCGCGGTCGGCAGCGGCGGCCCAAACGAGACCCCAATACGCCTAGCGCTAACCCCATGAGCCTGACTGACCTTAAAAGTAAGTCAACGCAGGAGCTCATTGACATGGCTCGCGAGATGGGCCTAGAAAATATGGCGCGCTCGCGCAAGCAAGATATTATTTTTGCGCTCCTAAAGCGGCACGCTAAAAGCGGAGAAGATATTTGGGGCGACGGCGTTCTCGAGATTCTCCAAGATGGTTTTGGATTCTTAAGATCGGCTGATAGTTCCTTTTTGGCCGGCCCTGACGATATCTATGTCAGTCCGAGTCAAATCCGTCGATTCAACCTTCGGACTGGCGACACCGTCACCGGTATGATTCGTCCACCCAAGGATTCCGAGCGATATTTTGCGCTCTTGAAGGTCAAGGACGTTAATTTTGAGTCGCCTGAAAGCGCGAAGAGCAAGGTGCTTTTTGAAAACCTGACTCCCCTCTTTCCGAATGAGCGACTGACCCTAGAAAAAGGCAATGGATCATCCGAGGATCTGACCGGAAGGATCATTGATTTGGTTGCACCGATTGGCAAGGGGCAACGAGGACTGCTAGTGGCGCCGCCCAAAGCGGGCAAAACCATCATGATGCAGAGTATTGCTCAAGCCATTATCTCTAATAACCCAGAGTGCTATGTGCTGGTCTTATTAATCGATGAGCGTCCTGAAGAAGTGACCGAGATGCAGCGATCAGTGGGAGCTCGCGGTGCTGAGGTTGTCGCATCCACTTTTGATGAGCCACCATCGCGACACGTTCAGGTCGCCGACATGGTCATCGAGAAGGCTAAGCGGCTTGTTGAACACAAGCGTGATGTCGTCATTCTGCTCGACTCAATCACTCGTTTAGCGCGGGCTTACAACACCGTCATCCCGAGTTCAGGAAAAGTGCTCACTGGGGGAGTCGATGCACACGCGCTCGAGCGACCCAAGCGATTCTTCGGTGCCGCACGTAACATTGAGGAAGGCGGCAGTCTGTCGATCATCGCCACTGCACTGATCGATACCGGATCGAAGATGGACGAAGTAATTTACGAGGAATTCAAAGGCACCGGTAATATGGAACTGCATTTGGATCGAAAAATTGCTGAGAAACGCGTCTACCCGGCGATCAATATTCGTCGATCAGGCACTCGTCGAGAGGAGTTATTGACGGGTGATGAAGAGCTTCACCGAATGTGGATCTTACGCAAGCTCCTCCATGGCATGGAAGACCTACCAGCGGTTGAGTTCCTGCTCGATAAGCTCAAGGGCACCAAGTCTAACGAGGAATTCTTCAAGTCTATGAAGCGTAAGTAGCCACCTGCTATGCCGAGCTTTATGGATCTTCGTGAGTTCATAGCCGAGTTAGAGCGGCGCGGAGACTTGGTCCGCATTGCGGTAGAAGTGGACCCCAATCTTGAAATGACTGAGATCGCCGACAGGACGCTGCGTGGTGGCGGCCCGGCACTGCTTTTTGAGAACCCTAAAGGCTTTGAC
This sequence comes from uncultured Halieaceae bacterium, assembly GCA_913048575.1. Lineage (GTDB taxonomy): Bacteria > Pseudomonadota > Gammaproteobacteria > Pseudomonadales > Halieaceae > Luminiphilus. Next base: position 2,105 of record CAJWWJ010000019.1, on the reverse strand, counting down.
GTACCGGTACTGGCCAATCTATTTGGCACACCCAATCGAGTGGCTTTGGGTATGGGAGAGGAGTCGGTAGCCGCCTTGCGAGAGGTGGGAGAACTACTTGCGTATCTGCGCCAACCTGATCCTCCTAAGGGATTTAAAGATCTGGTCGACAAGGCGCCCTTGCTGAAAAAGTTGCTCACCATGGGCCCGAATGTGGTGAAAAACGCCCCTTGCCAACAAACCATCACCACCGGCGACAACGTCGACCTACACCAGCTCCCCATTCAAACCTGTTGGCCCGAAGATGTAGGCCCACTGGTCACTTGGCCACTGGTGGTAACCCGTGGCCCCGAAAAAGAGCGGATGAACTTAGGCATCTACCGCATGCAGTTGCTAGGCCGCAACAAACTGATCATGCGCTGGCTCTCGCATCGCGGCGGCGCCCTCGACTTTAGAGACTGGCAATTAAAGCGCCCCGGTGAGCCTTACCCAGTGGCTATCGCGCTAGGTGCCGATCCGGCCACAACACTAGGTGCCGTAACCCCTGTGCCCGACAGCCTGTCAGAGTACGCGTTTGCGGGACTATTACGGGGCAAGAAAACAGACCTCGCCAAGTGCGTCACTGATCTGTGCCGTGACAATAATCTAATGATCCCAGCGCACAGTGAGATTATTTTAGAGGGCCATATTGACCCTGACGAGCTCGCTGATGAAGGTCCTTTCGGTGATCATACTGGCTACTACAACGAAGTAGAGTCTTTCCCCGTTTTCACCGTCACCGCGATCACAACGCGAGAAAAACCGATCTACCACAGTACCTATACGGGGCGCCCACCTGATGAGCCGGCTATTCTAGGTGTTGCATTGAATGAGGTGTTTGTACCCTTACTGAAGAAACAGTACCCAGAGATCAGCGACTTCTATCTACCCCCCGAAGGGTGCTCTTACCGCATGGCGGTGGTGACGATACGCAAAGAATATCCCGGACATGCCAAAAGGGTGATGTTTGGTGTGTGGTCTTTCTTGCGTCAGTTCATGTACACAAAATTTATTATCGTGACCGACGATGATATTAACGCCCGGTCCTGGGAAGACGTGATGTGGGCCATAACGACTCGCATGGACCCTGCCCGAGATACCACCTTGGTCGAAAACACCCCGATCGACTATCTCGATTTCGCCTCTCCCGTTGCGGGGCTAGGCTCAAAGATGGGGATGGATGCCACGCACAAATGGGAGGGTGAAACCGATAGAGAGTGGGGTCGAACCATTCAAATGGATGCGGCAACACGGTCTCGTATTGATCTCTTGTGGGACTCCCTCAACATTCACCTGCCAGGTCAGTCAAAAGAGTGACGCAACACGGTCGGTGCTGCTCCCATTATTGTTTCAACAAGGCGACCGCATCCACTTCTAGCAACGCTGCTTGATCGTTATTGCCGTGATCGCGACACCACTTTGCCCATCCCAACATCGATTCCACTGAAGGCCTGCATTCGCAAGCCTTCCGCCACATCGCCTCTGACTCTCCCGGGTCATTGTCGTGGTGTGCAATCATCGCCAGTGCCGCGTAACCGCCACTCTGCAGATCCTCACTCACCCATCGCTTTACCGATTTTTTTAGCTTCTTGGCATGATCACGCGGCAATACTGCGATCACGGCCAAGGAAGCTGGCTCACAATACTGATCGAATCGTCCTTGCAAGGCCTTAGTCAAGGCGCCCCACTCTGACTGCAGCCGCAACTGTTCAATCAGGCTCGTCCACAGCCCGCTATCACACGATTTTTGTGCCTCCGGCGCTTGCTTCCAGAGCGACGCCAGCGCTGATGCGGAGAGATCATCTTGTGTCATGGCCCCCACCCAAGCAGCTTGCTCCCACGCGGCTAAAACCGCTTCCGGAAGTAGATAAGCGGCCCTCAAGGCGGGCAGTAGCTCAATCACTGTGGGCCAATCACCCCGGACATAAGCCAGCTCCGCGCGCAGCTTTTTTACCCGAGGAGTGGCGGTCGCCGCAGGGCTCAACGCGTCGAGTGATCTCGCCGCTAATGACCACTCATTTGCCTCAATATGGCACTCAGCCCGCACGATCGACACCAAATGCTGAGGCAGCTTGCTATCACCTTCC
>CAJWWJ010000018.1 GCA_913048575.1 uncultured Halieaceae bacterium | reverse complement strand
GCATTGTCCGCTAGTGAGGCGCCAGAACCACACATGAGCACTGCTGCTAGGCAACAAAGGGTTGCCTTGCTACTACTTTGCCGATACCTCATTTTTCATCCCTCCGTCGACACCACCCAACCGTAAAATAAACCCGCTCGCACATCCACCCTCATCGCCGCCACGTCGAGCGACTCTGCATGCTCCAGCCCACCGCTATCCTCCAGCTCACCACTTTGCTTCTCTGGCCGGCAAAAAACCCGGGCAAACTCCAGCTACCTGAGTGTACTCATTCTTACAGCGTGTGGTTAACTTATGATCAGGCGGTTAAGGAGACAAACTGACTATGGGTACCATTAGCTGGGATGATTTTGCTCGGGTGGAATTGCGGGTCGGCACGGTCGTCTCTGCCGAGGTATTCGAAAACGCGCGCAACCCCGCCTACATCCTACACATCGATTGTGGCGCCGAACTGGGGATCCTCAAGTCCAGCGCACAAATCACCGATCTCTATGAGCCCGATGACTTAATCGATCGACAAGTCGTCTGCGTCGTGAACTTTCCGTCGAAACAGATTGGCCACATCCAGTCTCAATGTTTAGTGACCGGTTTTCCTCAAGAAGACGGGTCTGTGGTGTTGATCGCTCCCGATCAACCCGTCGCAAATGGACTCCGATTATCTTGATGCCTGTGGCGTCGACTCGCGACATTGCGCCAGGCAGCCGCCGCTCAGTGCGTTTTCCTGCTGCTGCTTGATTTTCTTACTGGCTCGATTCACTGCGCTTAGATCCTGTTTTGCTTCTGTCACGTCATTTTTTACGCACCAACATCGACCCGTATGCCATTGACCATCACGCTAAGGTTTTATCTAACAGAGACGTGACCTGCTGCCTGTGTGCGTCCGAATCCACCAGTGAAGAACACAAATTGACCATCGCTAAAGGTGGTCTATTTATCCGCTCATAACACGCCAGTGCGTCACCTCGCTCGCCAACCCATTCCGCTAATAGTGCCGGACTGACGGCGCCTGCCTCAGGCACCAACGTAAAATCAGCCAAGCTATTGAGGGTTTTCAACAGCTTCGGGCCAATCATCTGAGGCGCAATGCGAGTGGGATCCGCGCGGTCAATAATCGACTCGGATAAATAGGCAAGAAAGGCCAGTACGGGCGATGCCGATGTGAAGCCCATGAAAGCATTGTGAGGCGAACAATACGTGCGCCACCGACCTTGGGCATTCTTTTGCACCCAGCACTCTTCGCCAAAAAACGTATGTTCAGTTCCAGGGAGTCGCCACGACGGATCAAGACACAGCGAGTCGGCATCGATCCAAACAACCAGTCCACCGCGCTGTGAGAGGACTGATTCAATCCAACGCAATCGCGCTAGATCGGCCAAGATGGGAGTGCGACCCATCAACTTTTTCCGCCGTTCAGGCGCGACCCACTCAAACAGCTCATCGGCAAGGGTTGCGTACCCATACCCCGATCCTGCCGCCCATTGCTCCACCGATCTCATGCATCGGCTGACCCAGACGGGTCGATCACTTGGTGCAGATTGTAAAATCGTCACAGGGTGCATGCGGACTGCTCAACAACCTTCATCAAGGCCCAGATTATTGGCTAAACCGGTCACCGCCGGCACATTGGGCGTCAGCGCACCGATCTGCCCCTCGCGACGGAGCCAGCGCGATACAACGTCCCATATCGCCTCGCCCTGCGTTTTCTGTATCGACGCCCAGCCCGCCACTTTATAAGTTTTATCAGCTTCAATCGGTTCGCCGTTGAGTGATAAATCAGTAATGCGCGAACCGACTGATGCCAAGGGCGCGATGGCATACTGCAACCCCCCTGCGCGAACCATGTCACCACCTTGCTGGTAGTAAGGGTCAGGATGAAAAAGATTATCAGCCACATCCTCTAGCACTTGCTTGAGCCGCGCGCCTGTCATTTCGGTCAACGTGACTTCGGGATAGGTAATGGCAACCTGAGACATCAAATGCTCCATGGTCACGATCTCCCCCGGCAATAACGTGGTGCCCCAGCGAAAACCCGGAGACAGCGCGATCGGCGCATCCATTTCTTCCATTAGCGCGTCACAAATCAATTGGTCCATACTGCCGCTGAAATTACCGCGTCGATACAGCAGCGCATCAGTTTGTGCCAAGGGCTCGTTGAGCCGAGTCAAAAAAGGCGCCCTGATACCTGCAATCAACGCTTCCATGTCTGGATCGGGGGGTAGTAGCTCCGCAAAGACTGGCAACAGCTCGTAGGACCAATCTCGGATTCGCCCACCGCGCACAGCGAAGTCAAGTACGCCGATAAACTTGCCATTCGAACCTGCATTGGTCACTAACGTAACGCCCCCGGGATTAGCGATCTCAAGCGCCCGAGGTATCGCGTCATGCGTATGACCTCCCAAAATGGCATCGATACCGCTCAGGCGTGACGCTAATTTGATATCCGTGTCCGCACCGTTGTGCGACAGCAATACCACCACTTGAGCACCCGCTGCTTTGACCTCATTTACCTTTTCTTGCAACTCGCGCTCTTGGATCCCAAAAGTCCAGCCGGGCGTAAAGTGAGCGGGGTTAGCGATAGGCGTATAAGGAAAAGCCTGACCAATAATGGCGACCGGCACACCATTCATCTCTCGCAGAGTGTGGCTTGCAAAAACCGCGTCGCCAAAATCCATGTCCTTGACATTGTGGGCGATAAACTCGACCTGGCCCTTCAGCTCGTTATCCAGAATATCCATCACGCGCTCAGCACCTAATGTGAACTCCCAATGCCCAGTCATGATATCGACGCCCAGCAATTGGCTGGCATCGACCATATCTTGACCCTTTGTCCACAGCGCGGTGGCTGATCCTTGCCACAGATCGCCGCCATCGAGCAACAAGGCACCGGGCCGATCTGCTCGCAGTCTTTTTATCAGCGTGGCAATGTGGGAAAAGCCACCCACGCGACCGTACTGCGCTGCGGCGGCGACATAATCGAGGTGGCTTAGCGCATGCGCAGTGCGCGATCCTGGCGCGATCGTAAAATGCTTCAGTAACGCTTCTCCCACCAAGTGAGGCGGTCGATTGCGAGCCCCATGAACACCAATATTCACTGCGGGCTCGCGGTAATGCACAGGCAATAGCTGTGCATGCACATCAGTGATATGCATCAGGTGGACATTGCCTACGGTGGGGACAGAATAAGGATCCGAGGGCGCCTCGGAGGTACGCGCTATCGAAGGTAACGGCAGCCCCGATGCGGCGGCAAGCGCCAACATCTGGTGGAACTCGCGCCGTTTAATGAGCGCTACTCGGTCCTTCGGCGGGTTGATTCACCGATGAGTTTGGGTCTAACAGAAATGCCATAACATCCTTGAGTTGCTGTTCAGTCAAGATCTTTTGCGCGCCGAAGCGCGGCATATGCGAACACAGATTAAAGGCATGAGTATCCCACAACTTGGTCCAGGTATAACGCAGCATGGCCTCGGATTGGCCTCGCAAACCATATTGCGTCAACGAGGGCCCCAGCGTTCCGTACGCCACTTCTGTCGGTGCCAACTGGTGACAGGCGTAACAGTTACCCCCATTGGCAATACTCGGGTCATCGTTAGACTGAAGGCCTCGTCCACTCGCAGCCACCGCTGCGCCGCGCTGCCAATCACCCAGAAAATTTCCGTCCTTTGGGAATACGACGGCATTTAATCGCTCCTGACGGAGGGCCATCGCGGTGTCGTCATCAACTCGCTCATCACGAGGCTGACTACATCGCTGTTGCAAGGGGTCCTGCTCCAACCTCATCAATGTCGCCTGACCGCTGTCTGAGAACGAAGCGTGTATCACGGACGCCAGATCTTCCGACACCGCTACCGGAGCGACTCCAATCCACACCACTAAAGTGATCCTGCGAAGCGTCGCCCTCATCGCTTTAACCCCGGCGCTGTCATGACGCCACCCGCTGCATTGACCGCCATATAAGTTTGCAACGCAATGCTCACCTCAGACCCAAATATCAGCCCTGGCCAACGCTGCTGCCGAAAGCAATCTTGAAGTCGCCAGCCCATCGTTCTCACCAACCCTTGTGACATGCGATACGCAGGCCAACTGCCATAAGCCTCAGCAACCTCGGTATGCTCTGTGAGGTTCGGTAACTGTTGCAGTCGTATTCGCTTGTTTGATTGTTCGTGACAAGTCGCACAAGAAAAATCATGCGGCCCCGCGCGATAAAAGAAAATCTCTTCGCCCATGGCATACATCGCTCGTTCTTTTGGATGCGCCTGTTCCGGCGCGATGGTCATGCCCTCGGACTCGGCCGCAAGCCAGGTTACCAATGCTTCCAACTCGGTGCCAAAATCGCCTCTCAGCGAGTAAGGCTTTGCTGCGATCACCTCGCGATCCCGGCCCTGCAGCGTCTCCATGCAATAAAGCAATCGCGTCTCAATATCCATCACGCGGTCGGTATCGGCGAAATAACGCGGGAACTGGGCATAGGCACCTCGGGTGACGCCAGTACCCAGGCCAAGATCACACGCTTCCAGTGTCGCAGCGCTGGGACCCTGAGATTGGACCCAGAACTCCTCTCCCTCCTCGATCACGAAGATGGCAGGATTATCGTCGCCCATCAGATCCCGGTACTGATCAAAAATGCCCTCATCAGCCAATGCGGGGACAACCATCAACAGCAACCACCACCGCGGTATCATCATCACAAAGCGATACAAAGTCATCGCATCATCGGATTGTCGTCTCACCCTCGCCCGTGCCTCCCTGGTTGTCGGTCCACACCACCCGCACAGCATCACCCGCTTGACCGCCTTGAAAGCGCACGCCTAAAAAAGGATTGGCCGACACAGCGGCTCCCCAATGCGCCTGCATAACGGTTTGATCACCATGCAGTACGGCGACTTCGGTAATGAAGTGTGCAGGAATGGACTCCCCCGCCTGATCTTTGCGCATTCCCGTTTCCATGGGATGACGCATCAACGCTTTGACCTCTGTCAGTTCGCCTTTCTTTTGCGCACGAATTTTTATTCGACCAGCCATGGTGATCTCCTTAGCCGCCACAGCCACCGAGAGTGACTTTGGTCTCTCTCGATGCCATGAATAGTTGTCCGTCAGACTCAACCACGGCATAGAGATTGCCAGTTTGGGCCACTTTGACGCGAGTTTCGATATAAACCTCGGTACCCGGAGCAATGTCAAAAACCGCAGCCAGTGGATTGGGATTCATTTCCACCAACACAGAGACCTTGCTGACGTTAGGCAACACGGTTTGATCTACCTCGACGCGAATCGGCACCACAGCGCCATTTTCAGCAATATCAGGCGTCGTGAAGATGACCCCTTCATGCCGTGTTGGGGTCTGCCCAAGTGCCATCAGCGCCTGATCGAGCGCTGTCGCATCAAATGCCGTCTCGGGCCGAGAGACGGTTGCCCAAGCGCGCGCCGGTAGTGTCATCAGCGCACCCAGTGCCGCCGCCCAATTGAGCAGACGCCTCCTAGATACCCGGCCTTTAGTGGTGTCATTCATCCCTCTTTCTCCTTTTCTTCCCATTCGCCTGCGATTAACCACGCGATAATGTCTTGCAGCGCATCGGCACCCACATCAGGCATCGCCGGCATCGGCAGATCACCCCAAACACCGCCGCCACCTTGGGTGATGCGGTTTTGCAAGTACGCCGCGTGCTGTGACCCTTTATACCGGTCCCTGATGTCATGAAAACTAGGCCCTATGAGCGGTCCTGTCATCTGGTGGCATGCCGTGCAGCCTGCCGTCGTGAGTTGCTGTGCAGGAACGCTGAGCACCGCTGGCCGCTGTGGTTCATGTTGCGCCAACGGTGGCGCAGTCCATTGTCCCGGATAGGGACCCCATGACCTCGATTGCTCTGCCAGATTACCGTGAGCATTCATTGCGTAGTCGGGCAACGAAGAAGTCACCCCAGTTTCTGCCGCACAATCTGACACACAAGTGTGCCCCATCACATCCGGCGGATCCGACACTGACCACAGTCCATGGTCACGGGTCATGCCATTGCGATTGGGCATACGCTGCTGAACCACTCTGATATTGGCATCAGACAAGACAAAGTCATCTTCAACGACGTAACCGAGATTCAAAATATAGGCGAGTAGTGCATAGACCTCGTCCGATGTCAGCGATTTCGGCGCATTCCATGGCATAGCGCGATAAATATAGTCCCAAAGCGTCGACAGAGTCGGCACCTTCATGAGGGTCGTTCTCGTAATCGCTGGGTTTTGTAACGCCGCCACTCGCCCTTGAGCGATGTCCTCTTCTGTAATGTTACCCAGTACAATCGGCGCAAAGATATGATTGGCATCGCCAAAATCACCGTGACAACTGGCACATTGCGCAAGCCAAATCTCTTCACCCTGCCAAACGTCGCCACTGCCCTCGGGTAAACCGAGGAAATCAGGGCGAACATCGATATCCCAGGCTGCGATTTCAGCGTCAGATGCCAGCCGACCGATGCTTTCGGCCCCTTGGGGCAGCGTCGATGCCGTGACAGTGCTCAGCGTCGCGAGCAACACTAAGCTCAGCGTCAAAGCACTAGCCCAATTGAACATTGTGGACTGCTCCGTCGGCGGCAACCCGCCATGTCTGAATCGCATTGTTGTGATAAATCGACCGGGTCCCACGTCGCGCTACCAATTGGTTCCGCGTCGGTTGTGTGTAGCCGGTGCTATCGGTCACTCGGCTTTGCAGTAGCGCCTCCTCACCGTTCCAGACCCAATCAAAATTAAAACGCGTCAGCGCCTTAGGCAGAGTCGGTCCTTCGACTCTCGCGGCACGCCAGTTTTGGCCGCCATCCGTTGATACCTCCACTTTACTCACCGTACCCCGCCCACTCCACGCCAACCCCGTAACGCAGTAATACCCTTGCTGTAACAGGGTCTGCCCCCCAGAGGGCGAGGTGATCACCGATTTAGCTTCTTGGATACCCGAATACTGACGATGCGTTCCGTCGGGCATGAGGTCGACATAGTGTGACGTTTCATCCTTGGTCCCCCAAGGTTGATCACCCACCTCTAGTCGGCGCAGCCATTTAACCCAAGAAACGCCCTGCACGCCCGGCACCACTAACCGCAACGGGTAGCCATTTTCGGGTCGCAACATTTCGCCATTTTGCCCATAAGCCACGATGGCATCATCCAGCGCAGCATCTAGGTTAATGGTTCTCGTCATTCCAGAACCGTCGGCACCCTCAGCGAGCAGAAATCGTGCCCGCTGACGATCGTAGCCCGCACGCTCTAGCAACAGCGATACCGGGACCCCCGTGAATTCAGAGGCTGACAACATACCGTGGGTGTACTGCACAGTCGGTACCGCAACATTGCCCCACTCAAGGCCCGTGTTAGCGCCACACTCCAGAAAATGGATGCGAGAGACACTGGGCAGTCGAAGTAAATCGGCCATGGTAAAAACCGAAGGCGAGTCGACCAGACCATTGATCATTAAACGATGGCGCGTTGGATCGATATCAACCCACCCCTGGTGGTGCCGCTCGAAGTGCAGCCCACTGGGCGTGATCATGCCGAACAAGCTCTGCAGTGGCGTAAACGCAACGCTTGCCTGATTGGTTTGGGTCAGGCCGGGGCTTTGTCGCTTAATCACCTGAGCCTCAAAAGGGGATGGCTGGCCATAGGGGGTTGTCACCACAGGCTTGCCTAGGGTTCGAGACCAACTCGGCAGGGCCAGTATGTCGGGGTCATCAGCAGCGTGACTGGGCGCAATAGCAGTGGCAGCAGCGGCGGCCAAAGCCCCCTTCAATAGTTTTCTGCGAGCCGCATTCACCCCACCTAGGTGGATTTCATCAACCAAGTCCGCGTCTAAAAATGACTCGGGAGCCGGTGCTAAGCGTCCGCTTTCTTGATTGTCTCGGCTTGTCACGCTGCCTCCCCCACCAATCGGGCATCCTCTGATCGGAATAGTGATTGGATTGCACTGCGATGCGATATTCTTTTTAAGAATAACACTATGCTAATGTGTCACCGTTGCGCTAGCAACCGGCCTGACACCAACTCAACCAACACGCTATCGAGCCGCCTGGTTGATGACTACACTGGTTGTCGATTGCCCGGTCTATGGATCCCGGTACCGCATAAAAACAATCGCTTAAGGTGTTTCACCTCAATACCGATAAGCCATTCAGCTAGGAGCAAGTCATGTCTCGTTCTGTCTTAACGCCACTCACATTATTACTTTTGTTGCTCGCACCTTGGTCATCGCATGGCAGCGACGCCGATCGCTATGGCGTCGTATTTCATGTGGATTCCGACACCAAGATAAATCACATGCTGAGACAGGTTGGACGACACCACGCCGCCAATCATGCCATGCCGACCCGAGTCATCCTCATCGCAGAGGGCGTCAAAGCCGCACTCGACAACGCCACTGATTCGAGCGGAGGCGCTTACAGCGCGCAAATGGAGCAACTCATCGCGGCCGGCATCCGTATCTTTGCCTGCGAAACGACGTTGACCAGCTATGGCCTCAGCGCAGACGATTTGGCATTCGGGGTAGAGACAATCCCTTCAGGTGTCGCGGAGCTAGCGCGCCTTCAAGTCCGCCATCAATGGGCGTACATCAAACTATGATCCATCGCTATCGCCCGGGCATGACAGGTCTCAAAAAGTGCCTGGTCGCTGTCGGCCTCTCAATCTGGGCACCCGTCAGTTTGAGCGCCTACCCCGAACAAACCGTTTTAGTCTATGTCCATAGCCCAACCTGCGGCGCCTGTGCTCAGTTCGATCGCGAAGTGGGCGCGATCTACCATAAGACCGAGGAGTCAGCCTTATTACCGCTGCAACGGATATCTCTAGAAGCGTGGCAAGACGGCCAACACGACCATTCGGACTGCGTGGCGATGCCCGTTAGTAGCACCCCTACCTTCGTTCAAATTCAAGATTGCCAAGAGATAGATCGTGTGACCGGCTATTCCGATGAAGCCCTCTTTTGGTTAGCGCTCAGACGAATGGTGAATCGACTGGCGCCAGCGTCTCGAAACAAAGGCCCAGCGCTATGAGTCACGCCGGTAAGCGTGCTCCTTGACTGCCGCATCACTTGATTCGTCGTGCTCCCGGCGCTGGCGGCTCTGACGCTACCCCAGCAAAACACTGCGCATGGTGCATCCAGTCTTCAGCAATCGCCCCCTCATATTCCAACTGAGTATCCTGAATGTTGCGAGTTTGCGTCACCACCTGAGCAAATTCATGCGCCTGTCCGCTAATGCGCTGATCGCTATCGGGCGACCCAAACTCCCAGCGTTCGCCAGAGGGAGACAGTAATGACACAAAGGGCTGTGCCTCCGGCACCGCTTCACCGCGAACGGTAAAAGACCACCCAAAGGTATTCACGCCCAAAATGACAATGTTGTGAATCCGATCGGCTTCCTCGCGTTGCACGCTCAGCTCATCGGCAATCGCCTGCCCGTGCGCCCAGGTCTCCATTTGTCTCGCGGTAATGGCAGAACGAGCACTCATGCTGGGACCGACCCAGGCAACTCGCTGGGAAACATCTGCCTGTTGATACGCCGTCGCGACTGACTGATACCCCGAGCGCCACAGTGCTACCAGGGGCAGCCCAGTCTCAGAGAAATGTTCAAGCTCGATCTCTGGCAACGTACTGCCTGCCATCATCGAGTCCACCGCCGGCTTCAGAGCCTGCTGAAACTCGTCAGGGGCTGTCAGCGCTAGATCCGCCATTCGATTCCAAAAATGGAGATGCCGAAGAATCGCCTCGAAAGTCCAAGATTTAAAGCCCGTCACTTGGGTCAACTCAGCCTCAGTAAGTGGCCCTATCAGCGCATCGAGCGCTTGTGACTCCAACAAAAAATCATCTGCCTGTTTCATCTCGACTCCTTACAGAACTGACTCGTTACCCGCATTATGGCGGCCATCACGACGACGATGGATCATCTCCGTCATCCAACGTCAATATGACATCTCCCGCGGCCATTTGCTGGCCTACTTGAGCACGGATATCGGTGACGATGCCAGCAACAGGCGCCAAAATCTCATGCTGCATTTTCATGGCTTCGAAGACCGCCAAACGTTGATCAACCTCTACCTGCTCTCCATCCTCCACCAACAATGACAACATCTGTCCATGCATCGGCGCAGTCACACTTCCCCCCTGTGCCGCGTCCTGGCTTTCGGGTGGAATGAGATCTAGGTTACTCAAGGTGAAATCGATACGCTGACTGGCTATCTCAATAGCCGCTGGTGACGGCGCGACACATTGCAGTACTTCCGGCACACCGTCGACCACCATCGTCGCACAGGCCTCCGCCATCTGCTGACAGATCACTTCGTGCCGGTCTTCGCCGATCGTAATCTCATAATGCTGCGCACTGTGGGTTGCGACAACCGCCCGGAATTCGTGATCGCCCACAGCATAACGATAAGTGACCTCTGCTGCACCGGTGGACACCCATCCGCGTAATTCTGCACTCACAGACAACGCGCTCGCAAAGTGCCTCTCAGCAGCCAGTGACTGCTGTAAGGCAATAGCCGCCGCCATCTCGCGGGTGCTGGGGAGTTTACGCTGGTAGCCGTCGGCAAAATGCTGGTCAACCCAATCAGTGGTAGCCAATCCTTCCACAAAGGTAGGATGGCTCAGCAACGTCATTAAGAACTCGCGATTATGCGTCACGCCCATGAGCGCAGTACCTTCTAGTGCCGCGCGCAAGCGGATGCGTGCAGCGTCGCGTGTTGGTCCCCGGGCAATAATCTTCGCCACCATCGAATCATAAAAAGGCGAGACGGCATCTCCCGTTTCGACGCCAGTGTCCACTCTAACGCCCTCAACGGTAGGCACTTTAAACAGTGAGACGGGTCCCGAGCTGGGCAAAAAGGCTGACGCGGGATCCTCGGCACACAGCCTGACTTCGATGGCATGTCCGACTAGGTCGACTTCCTCTTGGGGCACCGGCAACTGCTCACCTTGCGCGACGCGAATCTGCCACTGCACCAAGTCAAAACCGGTAACCGCCTCGGTGACCGGGTGCTCAACCTGCAAACGTGTATTCATCTCAAGGAAAAAGAAATCCCCCGAGGCATCCAATAAAAACTCGACCGTCCCGGCACCGACGTATGCCACCGCCCTCGCTGCTTCTACCGCCGCAGCCCCCATCGCACGCCTTAACTCGGGTGTCATGACGGGGCAAGGTGATTCCTCAATGATCTTTTGGTGACGACGTTGTAAAGAGCAATCCCGCTCTCCCAAATGAATCACATTGCCGTGAGCATCAGCAAAAATCTGTATCTCGACATGACGAGCCGCCTGCAAAGCGCGTTCCAAAATCAAGTCATCATTGCCAAAGGCGCGCTGCGCTTCTGAGCGAGCCAGCTCAATCGCTTGAGACAACAAGCTCAGGTCTTCGACCCGCCGCATGCCTCGCCCACCACCGCCGGCGGCCGCTTTGATCATTACCGGCGTTCCTATTTTTTCTGCCTCTTTGATGAGCGTCTCAATAGACTGATCGTCGCCCTGATAACCCGGGATACAGGGCACACCAGCTTCCAGCATTGCTCGCTTCGACAAGGCCTTATCGCCCATGATTTCCACTGCGGTCGCCGGTGGGCCGATGAATCGAACGCCTGCTTCGGCACAAGCGGCAGCGAACGCCGTGTTTTCAGACAAGAAACCATAGCCAGGATGAACGGCATCGGCGCCCGCCTTCTGCGCCGCCTCAAGAATGGCGGCCGCATTAAGGTAGGACTCACTCGCGGCGAGCCCTCCTAGCGGGATGGCCATATCGGCTTGCCGCACGTGAAGTGCCGCAGCGTCTGCGTCGGAATAGACCGCAACCGTCTTTAACCCCAGCGCCTTGGCTGTGCGCATCACGCGCACTGCAATCTCACCCCGATTGGCGACTAGGACCGTCTCAATTGCACTCATTTTCAATTCTCCTGCTGCCAGTTAGGCGCGCGCTTCTCAAGGAAAGACGCAACACCTTCCACCCCTTCGTCACCCTTTAGACAAGCGGTGAAATTCTCTGCCGCAACCCGCATTTTTTGCTCGTCGGGGATGGTGGCAAGCTGCCTAAGCAGTGTCTTTGTCGCCGCCACGGCGCCAGGCGCACACGCCAATACGTCGCTGCGGATCTGTTGCTCTGCCTCTGTTAATGCATCCTCATTTGCCACGACCACATCTAAGACGCCAAGCTGAGCCGCTTCAGTTCCCTGAAATTTTGCTGCGCTGAGCATCAACCGACGCCCGGTTGACGCACCACATTTTTGCATCACGTAACGTGCAATCTGTGCGGGTGAAATACCAATACGCGTCTCTGAAAAGGCAAAACGAGCCTCTGCAGTACCGATTGTCACATCGCAGCAACAGGCCAAGCCCAAACCACCCGCCATTGCGGCGCCCTCAATTAACGCCACCGTCACCATGGGCAACCGATCAAACTGGTAGAGCAGCCGACCAATCGTCTCGCTCATTCCAATCACGTCATCGTGAGTGGCATTCGCCATTGATTGAAACCCTTTGAGATCACCTCCGGCGCAGAAAAAACCGCCTCGCCCTCTCAGGGTAAGACCGCGAACAGATCGATCGTGTTCGATCGCCTCGCAAATACGCTGCAAATCAGCGACAACCGCATCGGTCAGTGGATTGCGGCGTTCAGGCTGATTGAACCAAACCGTCAACCATCCCTGCTCCCATTCACACTCGACAGAATCCGTTTTAGGTAAGTTGATCATGGTTACATCCTTGCCACAGCAAAACTGTTCGGTGTAAGCACGCGCTGTCGCCCCTCCAATATCGTCTCGAGACAGAAAGCGAGCACCTTGCGAGTATCCCGCGGATCAATCACACCATGATCAAGCACCCGACCTGAGGAAGAATAGGCATCCTCTTGCGCGTCAAAATGGGCGCGGATAACGGCCTCCTGCTCGGCCAGTGTTTCAGCGGGAATCTCGATCCCCTTTCGCGCCGCGCCGGCCTTGGCAACTTCGCTCATCGTTGTTGCCGCACTTTGACCCGCCATCACACCTGTGCGCGCGCTAGGCCAGGCAAACAAGAAATCGGGCTCATAAGCCCACCCGCACATCCCGTAGTTACCCGCGCCGAAGCTAGCACCAATGTATAGGCTAATTTTAGGGACACGCGTCGTGCTCACTGCCTGAATCATTTTTGAGCCATGCTTGATCATGCCCGCCTGCTCGTACTCTGTGCCGACCATATATCCGGTGGTGTTCTGGAGAAAAATAATGGGTAGATCTGCTTGGTCACACAGCTGGATAAACTGCGCAGCTTTGGTCGCGCCATTGGGGTCAATGGGTCCGTTGTTGCCAATGACCGCGCACGCAATACCCGTGATGCTGGTGTAGGCACACAGCGTCGATGCGCCATAACGCGGCTTAAACTCCTCAATATCAGAACCATCCACCACTCGAGCCAGTACCTCGCGGCAGTCGTAGGGTACCTTTGGGTCAGTCGGAACCGCTCCGGCGAGCTCCTCGACATCGTACAGCGGTGCCTGATACGAACGCCGCGGCACCGGCACTGCGCGGCGATTCCAGTCGAGACGGTCAAAGACCTCGCGCGCCTTCAGTAATCCGTGCGCATCGTCCTCCACCAAATATTCCACAACACCTGTGACGCTCGCATGCATCTCGGTACCCCCCAAATCCCGATCGTTTGCAATCTCGCCCGTGGCCGCGCGCACCAATGCCGCACCCCCCAAAGCCGCCATCCCATTCTCTTTGACGCCAATCACGTAGTCGGACATCCCTGGCATGTAAGCGCCCCCTGCAGTGGAGCCACCATGCAGGACGACCAAGGTCGGCAAACCCATTGCCGACATTTGTGCCAAATTGCGAAAAATCGCGCCGAATGTGGACCACAATTCAGTTTGGTACTGCAACAGATTGGCACCTGCACTCTCCACCAAGTGGATCAGGGGTAATTTCTGGCGTTTGCAGATCGTCTGTAAAGAAAGCGCCACCTCACCGGTCTTACCGGTCATCGCACCAGCGGAAATACCCGAATCATCCACCCAAATCATGCAGCGCGCGCCACCAACAAAACCAATACCTACCAACACCGAAGCACCGGGAATACTGGTTTCCTGATCAGGATTATCCACACCAAAATTGGCCAGGGTATGCAACCTTAAAAAAGGCATACCAGGATCTAACAGACGGTTTAAGCGATCGCTCGGTATCAGCTGACCACGTTTTTCGAAAGTGGCTTGGCGCTTCGAGGAGGCCTTTTGTGCGCGTGTCTCAAGTGCTCGAAGCCGTTCTACAAACGTCATCATACTGGCGCGATTCGCAGCAAACTGCTCCGAGCTCGAATCTATCTGGGATGCCACAGCGACCATATCAGTCTCCTAGTAATGCTTCCGGTATCGCTACCGGCGTATCCAATAAAATCTGTGCGTAGCCCTTTGCTTGGGGATCATTGCGTAAACTGGCGACACCGCCGCCGCCCAAAGCATGGTGCAGTAAGAAATTCAGCGCCGGTAATCCCGGCAAGAAAAATCGATCGATCTCGGGACTCGCCATAAAGTGCACAAAACGCGACGCCACGTACTCCTCGGTCAGAACGGCGGCAATCCAAGGAAGAAAATCGGGATGACGTGCCATCACGCCAATGTTCGCCTTGTCACCTTTGTCTCCCGATCGCGCCCAAGCCAGACGCTCCAAGGGGACCTCAATCATTGTTGTATCACCCGCCACTTGAGCGGCGGTAGAGGGCACATCAGCCTGCTCGGCTTGGCGCACCGCTGCAGGAGCCGGTGATGGCGTTGCACTGGGCAACACTTGATCTGCCGTATGAATTTTGACCTCGGCCAAGCTGCGGTCAACCAACGCGGAGAATAATCGAATGACCGGTGAGGACTTAGGGCGGGTGCCCGCAAACGCACAAAATCCCGGGGGAGCGCCTAGCCCGACGCCGGAAAGCTCTCGCATTAACAGGTCGGCCGCGCGGCGGTCGCTGTGGCGACATCCCACCTTGACTGCCACCTCGCGACTTCTCACATAGCGCGCTGAATCACCCCAATGGCTCTCGTCTCCTACGACTTCGACGGCCACATCAACATAGTCAGGCGCCCCCATCACAGAGAGCTTGCGTCGCGCTCGCTTAATCGCCTCGTCGGCAAAGATGCGAGCTTTTTCTGCCGCTCTAGCGCCGACATAAAAACCGATCATGCCCACCCGCCAACCGTCGGCCCAAGTAATCGAGGCTTTGTAACACTCAGGTACACCGAGACCGCGAGCGCCAGAAACCGCAACACGATCGGTTTCGATTTGCTGCACTTGTACCGCCGTAAAATCGCAGATGACATCGGGTAACTCATAGTGAGTCGGGTCGCCAATCTCGTAAAGCAACTGCTCTCCTACCGTTCCCCTTGTGACACACCCACCGGTTCCCCCGGGCTTTGTGATAACCATCGACCCATCCGCCGCTATCTCGGCAATGGGATAACCAACCTCATGCAGCGTCTCATGCACCTCGTGCCAGTCAGTGTAATTGCCGCCGGTCACCTGTGGGCCGCATTCAATGAGATGTCCCGCTAGCGAGCCGGCGGCTAATAAATCGAGATCTTCTTGCTGCCAGCCAAATTGATGGATGCAGGCCCCCAGCGTGACGGCACTGTCAACGCACCGCCCTGTCACGACAATATCGGCCCCTAGATTGAGGGCTTCCGCAATGGGGAATGCGCCTAGATAAGCATTGGCACTCGCGATCGATTCGCGAGGTGGCGGTGTTTCACCACTGAACATCTCACTGGGGTCCAAGTTGAGGAGCTTGTCGAGTTGCGGCATCAGATCGTCGCCGGTCACGACCGCAACCGTGAGAGACAACCCTGCAGCGTCGATCAGTTCCCGAATGGCCTGACCACAAGCCTCCGGGTTGACGCCGCCGGCATTACTGATCAATTTAACACCCGACTGGGCGATTGCGGTTAAGTGTGGCGCTACCACGCCCGTTACAAAGTCAGTGGCATAGCCTTTTTCTGGATCCCCGGCCTTGGCTCGCGCCAATATCGACATCGTGATTTCAGCCAGGTAGTCGAACACAATAAAGTCGAGGTCGCCCTCTGCCATAAACTGCGGCAGCGCCATATCGGCTTCACCCCAGTACCCTGTGGCACCACCAATGCGAATCATTCAGTCAACCCCCCGCCGCCACCAATGCATCATCACCGGACTCAACGGCTTGCAAGTGATTACAATTCATTTAAACTGAGTTGCACTCATTATACGGGCGATTCACTTTGTCAGCAAGCCAATCAGACCTACCTAATACGTCAAGACAGCGCCTCGAGGCGAGGGAATCCAGCATTCTCGATGCTGCTGAGCTGGTGTTTACCCGCGCTGGGTTTGATGGCGCTAAAATTGCCACCATCGCGCAGACTGCAGCAGTCGCAGAGGGGACCGTGTACCTCTATTACCGCAATAAGCAGGATTTACTCGCCGGCGTCGTCGGCCGCTTTTGGGCACGCCTGACACTCGGGGCAGAGGAAGCCATCACCCCAGAGGCCAGCGCTGTGACGCAACTAGAGCAGTTGGCGCGCTACCACCTGCACTCTATCCTCGAACAATTTGAGGTGGTATCACTGACCTACCGTGCAAGACCACAGCAAGAGCGGGACCTGGATCAGGTGCGAGATTACGTCAGGATTTTTGATCGCATCATGCTCCGTGGTATTGACCGAAAAGAGCTACCCGATGGCGTGCCAATCTCGCAGTTACGCGATGTTTTTTTTGGCACTTTGGAGTTCTCAGCGCGCACCCTGAAGTTGCGCAATCAATCCTATGATCACTCTATTGTCACCAATCTATTGGCGTTAATGGGCCAATCAGTGGCCTTCGACGAGCCAGCTCCGGTAGCATCCGAGCCCAGCAATAGCGATCTCATGCGCACCCTTGAATCGATCCGGGATCAACTGAAACCCGCGGAAACAGACTGAGCGCTAACCTCCCGTAAACCAGGTCGCCTTGGCATCCAGCGCAGTACGATCCATCGATCCCACGTAACTGAGTTTTTCTCTCGCTTGGGGCAGGTGATAACGGTAGAAAAAAGTGCAGGCTGCCAATTTACCTTGGTAAAAATCAGCGTCAACGCTTGGCTCTTTCTCGATTGCACGTTGCGCAATCACTGCCTGCCACAACCACAACCAAGCGATGACGACATGACCAAAGGCGTCGAGGAACGGGGTCGCATTGGCGAGACGCGCCAGTACGTCAGCGTGATCATTCACGGCGCTCACCGTGGTCGTCACGTCTTGCCAAGCTTCCTTTAATGACGCTGCCAAGGGCTCGAGCTGAGGGATTCCACTGGCCTCATCGAGCAGCGACTGGATTTCTTGCCCCAACAAATCAAGCGCTTTCCCTCCCGCCAGATTGACTTTTCTGCCCAAGAGATCCATACCTTGAATACCGTGAGTCCCCTCATGAATCGGATTGAGGCGATTATCGCGATAGTGGCGCTCAACCGGGTATTCACGGGTGTAACCGTAACCCCCGAGTATTTGTATGGCATGCTTATTCGCCTCCAACGTGTATTCCGAAGGCCACGACTTAGCCACTGGCGTTAGCAGCTCTAATAGCAGCGTAAGGCGCTCTTTCTCAGCCGCGTCCTCAGCCATCACTTGCTGGTCAACCAGCTGAGTACAGTACGACAGCAGTGCAATACTGCCCTCGACCGTAACTTTTTGCTCCATCAATAATCGCCGAATATCCGCATGCTCAATAATCGGTAGCATGGGTGAATTAGGATCCTTAATACCCGGATGCCGACCCTGAGGCCGGTTGCGAGCATAATCGAGGGAGTAGAGATACCCTGCCAAACCCGACATCGCCGCGCCCATGCCCACACCGATGCGCGCCTCATTCATCATATGGAACATGTTTTTTAAGCCTTCGTGCTCTGCACCCACCAAATAACCCAAGCACTCACCACCCTCACCAAAATTAAGCAGGGTATTAGTGATCCCTCGCTGGCCCATTTTGTGGTTTAAACCCGCTAGCGCTACATGATTGAAATCGCCAATCTCACCCGTCTCGGTCACTCGGTATTTCGGTACTAGAAATAACGAAATACCTTTGACGCCCGCTGGTGCTCCGGGCGTTCGGGCGAGCACCATGTGAACAATGTTTTCAGAGACGTCTTGATCCCCACCTGAGATCCACATCTTCGTGCCCGTCAGCTTAAAGCTGCCATCACCAAGCGGTTCAGCCATACAACGAATATCAGAAAGCGACGATCCGGCATGAGGCTCAGACAAACACATAGTGCCAAACCAACGCCCCTCGACGAGAGGGGGTAGATAACGCGCTCGCAGCGCGTCACTGCCACAAGCCTCTAGCATGTGAGCATTGGAGGTGGTCAGAAAAATGTAGCCGACCGCCGAACCATTCGCGGCTTGGAAAATGCCCTGCATAAAGTTAGCCACCAGCATAGGCAACTGCATGCCCCCCAATGCGGCATCAAATGTCGCGGCGGGCAACCCTGCTTCAACAAACGTCTTGAGACAGGCTTTCAGACTATCGGGGGTGACCGCACGACCAGATTCAAAAACAGGTTCGTGCTCGTCTAGCTCCGCGGCGCAGGGCAGAAACGCTTCCTCGGCAATCTGTTGCGCCAAATCAAGTATGGCGGTAACCGTGTCGCGATCGTGCTCTTGGTATCGGTCGTTCTTGAGCAGCCCCTCTAAGTCGAGCATCTCATAAAGATAAAAATCGATATCACGACGATTCACAATCATGGACATGCCTTAACTCCTGACAGATGGCGGTAAAATTTGAAGCACAGTGGATCGTTCGCTGCAGTTCGAACGCTGCAGCAGCAGCGGTCATAGCATAGCGGGTTTATGGCCGTAGAAACGACACTGCTCTTGTCCCAAAATCCGATAGCGCTGTGCAGATCCGCTCAGAGAAATTTAATCTCTCAGCAAGCCAGACCCTTTGTGAGGCCCCATCAATTCTGGACGAATCGGCGTCACATTTTCAGCTTCTACTACCTTGCGAACGCGCTTACCAACTCGGCCCTGCTTCACCCAAACAAAATCATGTCGCGGCTCATGGCCCGAGAAACCCATCACATGCTCAGTCAACAGCGATGTGACAACGTTTAGATCCATCTCAGCACAGGCCCGCAATAATCGATGTGCCGCATCTTCGATCACATCAAAATCAAAAGCCTCCTCCTCCGCCCTCATGATCATAGGATGCCCTGTTCCAGTGACCGACGTGCCCAGCAGAAGCTCCTCATGGAGTTTCTCGCCCGGCCGAAGCCCGATGTACTCGACATCGATTTGCTCGCCGAACATATTGTCACGCTCTACATCGTATCCGCTCAGACGGATCATGCGCTCTGCGAGCTCCACTATCCTCACCGGCTCGCCCATATCCAAGACCAAGACATCGCCACCCGTACCCAAGGCACCGGACTGCAATACGAGCTGAGCGGCCTCACGAATACTCATGAAGTACCGAGACACCTCTGGATGCGTAACCGTCACCGGACCGCCACTGCTAATTTGCTCCCTGAACAATGGCACTACCGAGCCCGATGAACCCAGCACGTTACCAAACCTCACAATACAGAAGCGTGTCGGCGTCTCAATTTGGGACAGCCCTTGCAAAATCAGCTCAGCGAACCGCTTCGAAGCCCCCATGACATTAGTGGGTCGAACGGCTTTGTCTGTGGAGACTAGGACAAACGTCCCGACACCAGCACGGTGAGCTGCCCAAGCCGCACTCCATGTGCCGTGTACGTTATTCGCCACCCCTTCCGACACGTTGTATTCCACCATCGGCACATGC
>CAJWWJ010000017.1 GCA_913048575.1 uncultured Halieaceae bacterium | reverse complement strand
CCTTGTTTTCTGTGGTGGGCAGATGGGACCCCAATATTGTTTTCATGGTCGCAAAGCTCGCTGACTGGGACGAGCGCGATCGCAATCAGCAAGAAATTGCCGCCGATCTGAAACCCCTCTTTGCGGAGCTACCGGGCGTAACGACGCGGATCTTCAGTGCTAATTCACTCAATCTGCGTGGCGCCTCGAGTGGCGGGTTGAGCGTTGCACTGCTGGGCACCAATTATGACGATCTCTATGATGCAGCGCGGAACTATGCCGACCAGATACGCGCGCGCCTGACCTCGGTGAGCCGGCCTCGCATTGGCTACGACCCCTCACAGCCACAGCTTTCTGTGGAAATTGATCGTGAGCGGGCCTCCGACCTGAATATTCCACTAGAGGATGTCGCTCAAACCCTGCGCGTCATGGTCGATGGATCGCGGATCGTTGATCTCAACGTGGACGACCAAACCATTCCCATTATTTTGGAGGCCGGCTCGGACAAAATTCGCGACCCCAGTGATCTGATTAATCTCTACGTGCGCGCACGATCGGGCGCATTGGTGCCGCTCTCGAGCATCGTGCGTCTTGACGAGCGAGGTGTCGCAGGACAGCTCGATCGACGCGAGCAACGGCGCGCGATCGAAATTGATGTCGAGATCCAGCCAGGTACAGCGATGCAAGCCGCGGTCGATGACCTGTTTGATCTCGCAGACGAGATACTCCCTGACAGCGTGACGCTAATCACCCGAGGAGAGGCCGCTGCTCTGGCTGAGACCAATCGAGAAACACTCATCACCTACGGCTTCGCGCTACTCATCGTATTTTTGGTACTCATCGCGCAATTTGAGGGCGTCACTTCGGCGCTGGTGATCATGGCCATCGTGCCTTTCGGGCTGGCGGCCGCCATCTGCGCGCTTTTTCTCACAGGAACCTCTCTCAACATTTATTCTCAGGTCGGCCTGGTAATGCTCATTGGCCTGATTGCGAAAAACGGTATTTTGCTGGTCGAGTTTGCCGACCAACTTCGGGATAAAGGCTACGGTGTTAGAGAGGCCATAGAAGAAGCAGCGAGAATCCGGTTACGCCCGATCGTGATGACGCTGGTCTCCACCATACTGGGCGCCCTGCCACTGATACTCGCGTCTGGCCCGGGCTCCGAAGCCCGCTCGGCGGTCGGCTGGGTGGTTTTTGGCGGTATGGGTCTGGCCACCGCCTTCACGCTGTACCTGACGCCAGTCGTCTACCTAGGTATTGCGCGCTTTGCCAAAGCCCGCTCGGCCGCAGGGCAACAGATGTACGACGAGCTCGCCCAAGAGCGTTTGCACGAAGACGGCTGAGTGAGTCAGAAGGTGACTGAGCGCAGTGTGCCCTATAACAAATCGAAGTCGTAGTTCACAATAATTCGAAAATCGAATAGGTCATCTGTGCCCGGGTAGGCGTCATCATAATGAACCCAAGCGCCTCGGAACCGGACCCACACTTTTTCGGACCAGCCTTCGTTGAGTCGCCAGTCGACTGTCAGGTCAAATTCCGTGTTGTCTGCACTCGCAATCGGTCCGCTATCGGGGGTGTTACCCCACACCACATTGGCAAAGAAACTCAGCTCTCCGGGGCCTACTTGGCCCAAGTCACGGGAGTAGCCCACGCTAAAGGCATCTTCGCCGGCTCTATCGAAGTCATTGATGATGACCGACAAATAGTTGGCGGGGTTGCCATAGGGCTTTTGAATATCACCTCCATCGTCCGTTCGACTCGCGCCAACACGAAACTTGTTGGCGCCCGAGACAAACTCCAGTCGCGTCGAAATGAGATGCGTTCGAAAGTCGCCGATGAGCTCATCACCGATGCTGCTCTGGCCGGTGTAAGAGATATCACCCCACAGGCTAGTCGCGTCCGTGAACTTCAGCCGCTTTTCCAGTTTGGCAAAAGTGGTATGGAATAAATCGGGCGTGCGCTGATGGATAACACCCACAACGGATTGGTCAGGCACTCGAAACCGCACGCCCCAAAAAGTCAAACCTTTGTCGGTATCGTCAGCGCCAGCGGCGACCGACATGGGGGTGAATGCGTCGCTGTCTTTGTATTTGATCGAGTCGACATAACCCGCCATGTAAGCTAAGCCGTCACCGGGTTTATTACCCACGGTAACCGCGTTGAAAGTATTCGGGATCATTCGCAGGTCATGCTTTCCCATGTAGGGCAAGTCGATGGACTGGCGGCCGATATGCACACCATGATCGCCTCCCAGTCGCACCGTCGCGTAGGCCTCACTGAAGACAGAAAAGCTCTCCGGTCCGGGTTTAAAAAGCTGTGTTCCGTCTTTATCAGATGGCCCGTACAGTTTTTGCGATGTAGAGACGGTGGCACCAAATCGAACGCGGTCTTTCCACCATCCAGATCGAAACTCAAGCCCCCCACCGAGGGCCCATCCCGCTCGGGTGTTAGCCACATCGTAGTCCCGATGCAAGTAGTAGGTTCGCGGCTTCAGCACCAGTTCAGCGCCATCAAGCAGCCACTGTGATCGCTCCGATGCTGATTCCGTGCCGACTGGCTCCAGAATGGCGTGCTGATTGGGTTCGTCGTCCTCTTCCCTCAGTTCTGCGGACTCCGTTTGCGCCCAAGCCATGCCTGGCATCGCAAGGCAAAAGAGCGCGCTACCCAGCCATCCAAGCCAAACTCGACGCATTTCGCATGAAGCAACCGCCCTTGCACCAATAACCTCTGGGTGAGCAGTCATTCGTGTGGGCAAGCCATCAGTGGGAGCAGACCGATCATCGACATAACCAAGATAAAACCTCCTTCTTACCGCTTACCGCTGACAAAGCCGCGGCGCCTCATAAGGCAAATCCATCAGCTCAAAATAATTCTGACCCAAAGCGATATTGCGAAACGACTCATCGTTGAGTACGCGCAGTGCGCGACTCGTTACTTCTAACTCGCGAGCGTAGTCTTCCCAGGTTTTGGACGCTGCCGCGACAAAATCCGAGCCCGGAAGAATACGAGTGGAGTACTGGTTAAAGAACGGAATGAAGACCTCCCCCCAACGATGGTAAGCGTTGTAGATCACGTCCCAGGAAATATCGAGATAAAGATTGGGATATTGATCCAAACGCTCACTCATTAAGCGCACATGCTCGCGCGCATCCATGGTGGTCAGCTCCTTGGACAGACCCATGTGTGCCCAAACGATTTTATTATCGGGATAACTCGCGAGCGCATGATCCATCAGATGCAGGAACTTGGTCGGCTCAGCATCATTGCCAAGATCAGAGTGAATCGTGACCGGCACGCCTCGCTCACGGAAAATCCTCATGAAGTCGGCCCAGCCAGCGATGCTCTCTATCGAAGCAGGCTCAGCATTATTGCCCAGAAGCGCCTGCTTCATCATGTTCAGCTCGCCAGACCACGTAAACATGCCCGGAAACTCGGCGTCATAAAGGGCTATCTTCTCCGCTGCGTGCTCCGCATGCGCCAGATCGATGAAGGTCATAGATAGCGTGATATGGATTTTATCAGGGTCGTGCGCCGCCTTTTCCAATCCGTTTACAAAGTCGTTTTTGATGCTCGGAATCGCCGAGACACCGGGGCAGTCGAGATAGTAGGAACAGTTAGCATCCAGCTCCAGCACTTGTCCGATACCAAAGTAATTCACAAATCTGACGCCAAGCCGGTCGAATGTTTGCCAGAGGTGTTGCGCGTCCATCGCCGGCCCTCCAAAGGGCTTGGGATGGAAGTGCGAGTCCACCACAGCGGTATAGGGCTGTGTGGCGCGGTCAAAACAATAGTCAGGTGTTTCACCCGGCCTAAAATTGGCCAGAGTATGGTCTGGTGAAGGCAGCTTACGCCAGTTGAGCTCACTCGCAGGCACGAGGCCCTGTGGCTGCCCAGAGGCAACGTCGGGAGAGGCCGCCTCTGGCGTGCCCACACAGCCCGCCATTACTATCAGGATCGCTACAAGGAGCATCAACTTCGGACCAAAAACAAAATGCTGCTTTCTAACCACCAACATACGGTATTCCTTGAGTCGACGGTAATAATAAGCCGCACTATACAACCCATGACTCGCCGGTTGAGCATCCAGCAATTACAAAAAAGACGCCGAGTCTATCGATTGAGTTGGCGTCTAAAGCCGCCCTGCAACGCAAGCAGAACAGCGCCCAATATTAGCCAAGAAGTTGGAACAGTAGGCACCGGCAATGCATGTTGGTCGGCACCAAAGACAGAGCTATCGCAGGCATCGCCGGTTCCGTCTGAGTCGGTATCTAGCTGGTCGGCATTAGCAATGAGCGGGCAATTATCGGAGCCATCGTTATCACCATCATCGTCATCGTCGCTATCACAGGCATCGCCCGTGCCGTCTGAGTCGGTATCCAGCTGATCTGCGTTAGCAATTAACGGACAGTTGTCGGGGCCATCATCGGTGCCATCACCGTCTGAATCGGCGTTGGTGATCGTGAAAGTGCGTGACACCGAGATCGCTGGGTAATAGTCGCCATTACCCGCCTGACTCACCGACACCATGCAAGTCCCCGTCGCGACGGGCGTCATGGTCGCTCCGGCCATGCTACAGACGCCGGGCGTAGTCGAGGCAAAGGTGACCGCTAGGCCTGAGTTAGAGGAGGCAACCAGATTGGTATTGCCATCCTGCACTTTTTGATCAGCGGGCTGATTAAAGGCGATGGTTTGTAAGACCTTGCAGGCAAGCACCACATCACCGTTTTGCACGTCTAACTCGCTGCCAACGTAGGTGCGGGCCTGTGTCAATGTGTGCTCTAGCACGACGGTGCCGCCGGCTCCCAGCACGGCATTATCGAAGTCAGTAGTACTGGCAGGTGTGCCCGAGGCTGCAGAGGAGCCGATCAACAATCTGGCTGTGTCTGGCGGATTGGTTGGATTAGTCCAGGTAGCCCGAATCGTCTCCCCAGCGCTCCAGACATATCGAGCATTATTGATCTGTTGGTAGTAAACGTCACTTTTATTGGTAAAAGCGGCGCCATCGATGTCTTGACATCCAGTGCTACGGACCGCCCAGCCGTCAGTCGCCCAACAAGATGCCAGAAAACCGACTACCGCTGATCGAAAACAAGTCACTTCTTGTTTGAACCCCTAATTAAAACTGCACTCTCTCCCCCGTCGTTTCTGGCGAGGGACGACCTAAAAATAGCGATGGCTTCACGGGTACCATGTTCTTTGCAGCGTTTAGGCAATTGGTAATTTTAGGCGGGGAAGATCTTGCATGAAAAACGTCGACTTTTTTCCATCAAAAGGTGACAGATTGGATTACGACGTTTCATGTGCAGCAGACAGCATTGCATTCACACCATCTGCGTGCGAAAGCTGACAGCACCCCTCGATCAACTTGACCCAGCAGGGCAATTCCCCGATGGTCGGGACTCACCGTTGTAAACACTGAACAAGGCGCATTGCTATGGAGCTTCTCGAAGGCACACTCAAGCTTGATACCTTCCTCACCGTGACGCTTGGCATCGTGGTGCTCTTCATCGGTAAGCAGCTTAATCAAGTGGTGCCCGCTTTTCGCGAGTTCAGCATCCCCGAGCCTGTGACCGGCGGATTGCTGGTGTGCATTCTGTTCACGCTCATTTATGCGGTCACCGGTGTCGGTGTGGAGTTCAACCTTGGGGCGCGCGACGTGCTGTTGGTGTATTTCTTCACCACCATCGGCATCAATGCCAGCTTTAGCGATCTGTTGAGCGGCGGTAAGCCGCTACTCATTCTGCTAGCCGCCACCGTCATTTTCATGATTTTGCAGAATTTCACGGGCATTGGTGTGGCCTCAGCATTAGGCCTCGAGCCTGCAGTAGGCCTCTTGGGCGGCACTGTGTCACTGATTGGCGGTCACGGCACCTCGATCGCCTGGGCACCTGTCTTCGCGGATAAATATGGCATCAGTGGCGCCGCCGAAATCGGTATTGCCTGCGCCACGTTTGGGCTGGTGCTGGCGAGCCTCATGGGCGGCCCCATCGCTAAATTCCTGATCAACCGTCACAATCTGACGCCTGAAGCAGAAGAAACGCTCGATATTGGCGTCAAGCAGGAAGACCGCGGCATGGATATCCATTACATGGATGTGCTCGACGCCATCCTGTCGATTCATATTTGCGTGATCATCGGCGTGCTGTTCGACGAAGCGCTGGACAGTGCGGGGGTTCAGCTTCCCCTGTTTGTCAGCTGCCTGTTTGCCGGGATCCTGATGAGCAACCTGCGCCCGAAAGCACTACCGCGCGTCACCGGCACTTCATGGCCCTCGCGGACCCCCGCGATCGCACTAATCGCCGACGTATCACTCGGCACCTTCCTCGCCATGTCGCTGATGAGCATGAAGCTGTGGGAGCTTGCCAGTCTCGCCGGACCTTTGGTGTTGATCCTAGGCGCTCAAGTGTTGGTGGCAGCCACCTTCATTGTCTTTGTGGTATTTCGGCTTATGGGCAAAAACTATGAGGCCGCGGTTGTCTCTGCCGGCTTTGGTGGGTTCTCGATGGGCGCCACCCCCACGGCCATGGCCAACATGTCTGCCGTGACCAAGCGTTACGGGGCCTGCCACCAGGCCTTCATTATCGTGCCGTTGGTCGGCGCTTTCTTTATTGATATCGCCAACGTGATCATCATCCAGCAGCTACTTGCCTGGATCGGTTAAGCCGTCGCACGTTTGATCAGAAACCGCGCGGAAACAACGTAGACAATGCAGCGCAGCAAGTGGCAGCGCGCGCTGATCATCCTGTCATTGATTCTGGCCGGGGAGGCGATCTTTACCCTCCCCTATCACGTCACCCGTTTTTTTCGTCCCACCTTTTTAGAAGTCTTCGATCTCAGTGCCACTGAGCTCGGCGTCGCACAAAGCGCTTATGGCTTCATTGCCATGGCCGCTTACTTTTTTGGCGGCCCGCTGGCGGACCGATTCGAGCCCCGCAAACTGCTCGCGGGCTCGCTATGGGCCACATCATTGGGCGGCCTTTACCTCGCGACCTTTCCAGACGTGACTGGTGTAACGCTGATCTGGGGATTCTTTGGTCTGACCAACATCCTGCTGTTCTGGGCAGCACTGATCAAAGTGACGCGCGCCTGGGGCGGAGAGCGGCAGCAGGGCCTCGCCTACGGATTGCTCGACGGTGGTAGAGGCTTACTCGCAGCAATACTCGCCTCAGCGGGTGTCTTCGCCTTTTCAGTCGCTTTTCCATTGGGGTACGACGCGGCCACTCTCGATCAGAAAGCTGCAGTGTTGCGAGAGGTCATCTACGGCTACACCGGTGTAACGGCGGCGGTTGGCGTACTCGTATGGTTCACACTGCGTGGCTTGGACGATCAGCAGGCCGGCGCACAGCGCCTCACCCTGTCCGAATTCGTCGCTCAGATAAAAAGTGTCATCCAGCTCAAGGTTGTCTGGCTTCAGGCAACCGTTCTGGTGTGCGCTTACACCAGCTATAAAGCGTTTGATCAGTACGCGCTGTTTGCCGTGCGGGGGCACGGCATCGACGAGATTGATGCAGCCCAGATTGTGGCAGCAGGCGCCTGGACTCGCCCAATCGCCGCATTGGCACTGGGCCTATTGGGCGATCGCTTCGGTATCTCGCGGATGGCTACGGTCTGTTTTGTGTTGCTGATTATTAGCCACTCGCTGTTTGCTTTCACCGGCAATGCGCTGGGAACCTTGTCCATGATTATGCTCAATACTCTAGTCACTGGCATCGCGATCTTTGGCCTTAGAGGCCTCTACTTCGGGTTACTGGAGGAAGGCCAGATACCGCTTGCCATCACCGGCACGGCAGTGGGATTGGTGTCGGTGATCGGCTATACCCCCGACGTCTTCATCGCTGCGGTGGCCGGCTATCTGATTGACCAGAGCCCGGGCCTCTCGGGGTTCCAACATCTCTTCACGCTGCTGCTGGGTTTTTCGGTCATTGGCGCAGTGGCAGCCATACTGTTCGATCGTCATGCCGCTGCGAACGCCGCCGCAGCGGGCCGCTAACCCGCGACAAAACATGACGCCGTCGTACCTGCAAACACATTAGAAGCGCTCTACTGCGGTACATGATGTACCGATTGCTGTAATAATCGGGAAAAGAAAATGAAGGGGACGGCATGAGGAGCAGTTTACTCAGTTGGGCGAAAAGCCTGTGCCTCGCTTCTGTGGTGCTATGGATCCCCGCAGCTTATTCAGACAGTGAGCTTCAAATCACTTTTCCTCAGGTCTTTCTCGAGGGTATCGCCTACGACCTGAAGGCAACCTCCCCTTTCCCGAGCACAGAACCATCCCGGCAGCCGGCACCCGTGCTTCGGATCAATGACTCCGTGTATCGCGGACAACCGACAGATGGCCAGTGGCTCTTTGCCGACGTAACGGTAAGTGGTACCGATACCGCTCAGGCAAGCCTCGAAATGACCGGCCAGATTATTCAGTCAGAACAGGTGCCCGTGATCCCCGCGTGGGTCTCGATACTGCCCCCCCTCGTTGCTATTGGCATGGCGTTGCTGATCCGCAGCGTGCTCCCCGCTCTGATGCTCGGCTTGTGGCTTGGCGCCTGGGCGCTGCAAGGCTTGAGCACCAAGGGATTCTTCATCGGGCTGTTTACGAGCTTCGAGGTCTATGTGGCAAACGCTGTTGCTGACTACGACCACGCTACCATCATGCTCTTCACCTTCATGATTGCCGGCATGGTGGGGGTCATCTCGCGCAATGGTGGGATGCGGGGGATCGTTGAATGGATTATCACAGGTGCCAATACCGCCAAGCGCGGTCAGCTTGCGGTGTGGTCGCTGGGGCTGGTGATTTTCTTCGATGACTATTCCAATACCCTGGTAGTGGGCAATACCAGCCGCTCGATCACTGATCGACTGCGGATTTCTCGAGAAAAGCTGGCGTATCTGGTGGACTCCACCGCAGCACCTCTCGCCACTGTCGCGCTGGTAACCACCTGGATTGGCTATCAAGTCAGTCTGATCGGCGACGCTATTGCGCCGCTCGACGGCTTGCAGATGAGTGCCTACAGTATTTTTCTGAATTCCATTCTTTACAGCTTCTATCCGTTTATGGCGATCCTGCTGGTTGTGTCGGTGATTACCACCGGCCGTGAGTTTGGGCCAATGCTCGCCGCGGAAAGGCGCGCACGATCCACCGGTGTCACCGCGCCCCCAATGAAATCAACGGTTGGGCAAGATGACGAAGCAGCACTCGCTATGAAAGAGGGCATACCTCCCCGCGCGCTGAATGCGCTCATCCCCGTGGCAGTGATGGTGCTGGGCATTCTGGTGGGTCTCTACATTACTGGTGAAGGGGACACAATCAGTGAGATCGTTGGCTCGGCCAATTCCTATCGTGCGCTGATGTGGGCGTCACTGATGTCCGCGTTTACCGCGATTATCATGACGGTGGCGCAGCGGCTGCTCACACTGGATGAAATTGTCGATGCCTGGGTGTCGGGCGCGCGCTTTACGTTCCTTGCCATGATTATTCTGGTACTCGCCTGGTCGATGTCAGAAATCAGCCGAGAGCTCCACACCGCTGAATTCCTGATTGCGATTCTGGGCGACAGCCTTCCGGCTACTGCACTACCGGCCACTGTCTTTGTATTGGCTGCCTTTACCGCCTTTTCGACCGGAAGCAGCTGGGGCGCAATGGGCATTCTGTTGCCACTGGTGGTGCCGCTCTGCTGGGCCATTATGGGTCATCAAGGTCTCGGTTCAGACGAGGATTACTTCATTTTGTATTCTTCCGTTTCCGGCGTGTTGGCGGGGGCCGTATGGGGAGATCACTGTTCGCCCATCTCCGACACCACGGTCTTGTCCTCGCTTTCGGCGGGCTGCGATCACGTCGAGCATGTGCGCACCCAATTGCCCTACGCCATGCTGGCGGGTGCGGCGGCGCTGGGATTCGGCACCATACCCACCAGCTTCGGCCTCCCCTGGTGGGTAGGCATGCTGGGTGCAGCATCGGTGACCGTAGTGGGACTGAGGATACTGGGGGAACCTGTTGAGGACTATCGTCCCCACTGAACCCAACACTAATGGCTGCGCGCGTCTGAAAGGAGTTTTTTTCGCCCGCGGCCATTCGTATACTGCGCGCTGCTGCGGCGGCACCCCGCTCCCCAGCCTCACTGAAATCGGATGAACCGACGGAGTGCGTAATCGTGATGGTCTTGACCCATGACAACCTGGACCTTTAAAACCGCCGCGGGGCGGCGCTGGCACACGGGGGCTATCCTTTACTCCCTTGCTGTCTATGCGGTGGGCTGGTGGCTGCTGTTGGGCGGTGGCTGGGCGGGATTTTTCCCCGGGGTCATCTTGCTCGGGCACGGCATGATCATTGCCGCCTACATGATCCACGAGTGCGCCCACAACACCGTCTTTACCGTCAATCGACATAACCAGCAGCTCGGCAGCTGTCTGGGATGGATCTGCGGCGCCTGCTACGGCACGGTCGAGGACATTCGCACCAAACATTTTCGACATCACGTCGAGAACGATGACGTCGTGTGGTTTGACTACGAGGCATTTTTTAAAAGGCACCCTCTGGTCTACAAACTCACTATTTTTCTGGAGTGGTGCTTCATCCCGGCCCACTGCATCTTGATGCATACCATTATGGTGTTCACCGCCTTTATCATTCCCCAACGCCGCAACCAAATGTTGCGCAATACAGCGGTGATTGTGATCCGCTTTAGTCTGCTTGGCGCGCTAAGCTGGTTCGCACCTCTTGCGTTCGCCGGTTACCTGATTGCCTATATGCTGATGATTATTGTGCTGCGCTTCGTCGACGGCCTCGAGCACGATTACCCGTATCGCACCAACCTCTATACCGACGAAGTGTCTGAAAACAAAGGCGACCTCGCGTGGGAGCAGGAGCACACCTTCAGCCCTATCCTGTCCTGGCGATACGAATGGGTTAACTGGTTGATACTGAATTTTGGCTACCACAACGCGCACCACGCCAAGCCCACTACGCCCTGGTTTGAGCTCCCTGTGCTTCACCGTGAGCTGTTTGGGTCGGACCCTGACACGGTGATTCGACTTTGGCCGCAGCTGGTGATGTACGTGCGCTACCGGCGGTACCGAATTTTTCATGACGCGCCAGGACTCGAATCGGCCTCCGGTAAAGACTTTTTGCGCGCCGCGCAATCAGCGCAGCTCACGGGCGGCAATGCCGCCTCGTTTCTGACCTCGTTCTGATCACGCGACGATGGCGCACACTCTCGATATCTACCAGTCGCTGTGGGCGATGGAGCAGCGAATTCCGGGACAAACGGAGGAGTCGGCCGAACAGCATTTGGCGCGTATCGCCGAGGCCGGCTACGTCGGGGCCTGCGTCGATCCCAATGTCTCCGAGATCGATGACTGCCTGAAACTCAAGCCCGCGTTTGATGCACTGGATTTGAAGTGCATGGTGAATGCGTTCCCTCACGACGTCGCGTCGCTCGAGCCGCTCCTTGATATGGCGCGTGAAATGAACGCGACGCAAGTCAACGTCATCGGTGGCGTCATGCCGCTCACCCCTGCCGCGGCGCTGCCAGCGATCGATACCTGGCTTGCCATGGCGGAGCGCTATCCCTTTCCACTGCTCCTTGAAACCCATCGCAATGGCACACTGAATGATCTTTTTTTTACGCTGGAGGTGTTGGAGGCGGCGCCGGATCTCCGGCTGTGTGCGGATCTGTCACACTTTGTAGTGGATCGCGAGTTACAGCTGCCGTTGAGCGATACCGACCACCGTTATTTCTCGACTATCCTCGATCGCTCTGATTCATTTCAGGGCCGCATCTCTAACAACCAACAAATACAGATCGCTCTAGACTTCCCTCAGCACAGCGCATGGATAGCGCAATATCAAACGTGGTGGGAACAAGGTTTTAAAGGGTGGCGCGACCGACAATCAAGCGATGCAACGCTCAGCTTTTTGGTCGAACTGGGACCGCCCGCTTATGCCATTACCGGTGCGGACCAGCGCGAGCTGTCAGATCGCTGGCAGGAAGGGTTACAGATCCGCGAATGGGTGCAGAAAATCTGGGCCGACCTTGCCGACTCGGACACGTCGGCCTAATCCTGCGCAGGCGCTGATCAAGCCGCCAGCACGCCCTCGATAATACCCAATGCTTCTTCGACCTCGCCCAGCGTGTTGTAGTGGCCAAGGCCCAGACGCACCACGCCCTCGTTAGGGTCCAACGCCAACGCTTTCGCTAGTTCAAAGGCATAATTGTCGCCCCAGTGGCAGTAGACTCCTGCAGATGAGAGCTGCCGTGCGATCCCACTCGCGCTATGCCGGTCATGGGTAAAAGAGAACGTGGCAACCCGGTTTGCCAGGGTGTTGGCCCCCTGAATCGAGACCCCTTTCATGCCGTTTAGCCCCGACAGGAGTTTTTCGGCAAGGGCATCCTCATGGGCGCCCATCGCTGCATAGGCCCCGACAAATTGCTGACGACGATCGCCAGTAACTCCCGTCTCCGCTGCCAACCATTGAAAATAATCGAGGGTCCCCATGAGCCCCGCAATCAGCTCAAACGCCGGCGTGCCGATGCTGAAACGTAGCGGCAGTGCTTCCGTCGCGCAGCGAAGCTTATAGGCGTGGAGCGCCTCCAGCCGCGCTCGCTTTCCAAACACAACCCCCAAATGCGGCCCGTAGAATTTATAGGGCGAACAAGCTAGAAAATCACAGCCCAATTCGCCCACATTGATAAGTTGATGTGAGGCGTACTGCACCGCATCAACGTAGACCATTGCACCCGCTGCCTGCGCCATCGCGGTCAACGTTTTCACATCATTCACTCCGCCCGTGAGATTACTGGCGTAATTAAGTGCCAACAACCGGGTGCGATCGCTTAGCAAGGGTGCCAGTAGCTCGGGCTCAACCCGCCAGGTGTCGCGATCAAACTCCAGCCACTTTACGGTTAGATCGCTGTCCTCTGCCATTTGTAGCCACGGCGAGACGTTACCCTCGTGCTCCATCCGCGAAATAATGATTTCATCCCCCGGCGCAAACTGATGCGCCAGACTGCGCGACAACTGATAAGTGAGCGTCGTCATATTGGCGCCAATGAGCACCTCGCTGGAGTCCGCGGTTCCCAGAAAATCTGCCATGGCCTCAACGGCAGCATCATAGAGCGCATCAACCTCGACCGAGGTCGGATTGAAGACACCTGTATTGCTGTTAAAACGCTGAAAAAAATCAACGATACGGTCGATCGTCTGCTTCGGCACCTGTGTGCCCGCGGCATTATCAAAATAAATGCGGCGCTGCCCCGCGTCAGTCGTGGCGAGGGATGGGAATTGCGCGCGAACTGCCTCAATAGGAAATGTCATGGTGTCAAAGATACCTTATCGTTCGTAGCGTCAATGTACTGGGTGGAGCACTTACCCATGCTGTTTCGCTTACAACTGGTCAAAAAATTCGAGAATCAGTGGCCACGATTGCCCCAAACCATACATGTGGCCCCTGTCACTCCGGCAATCCAGCACCGGAGGCCAGTTTGACTCACTTTGACAATAAGACCAGCCTCGGCAGTCGAACTCAGGTGCCCCCACATCAAACGACGCAGCAGGCACGGTCGTGTCGCAGCCCTGCGCCTCGGCCCAGACCCGCGTGATGGCTGACGCACCGGTGTAGTAAAACACGTCGCCGTCGGAGGTAGTGGTGTAGGTGTCCTGATCCCAATCACCGGGGGGGACCGTTCGATCGCGCACGCCGGTCACCGAAATAGCCGGCATACCGCCTTCTGAAACGGGCGGATCCAAAAAGCCCCGGTGTGGCAGACCGATAATAGCCGCAACCGCCTTAAACACGGCAGCGCTTGCTGCATGACGGCCCAAATCCCAGACGAACATACCCCCATTCGAGCCACCCACTGCGAACACGCGGTTAGCGTCGATGCACACATTTTCCGACACTTTCGCGACCAACGCGCTAGCAAAGCTGACATCGTCGACGGTACATTGTGTCCATGAGCAACCGTTCTCCGCCGTCCCCTCACAGGAGGGATAAACGTAGTCGGCCGTGTTGTCATCATCACAAATGTCGCGGGAGTCGCCAGGAACAGAAGGGTTGACGCCGTCGCCATCCAGTCCCGTGGTGGATCCCTGAAATGACCATGATGACAGCCGATTATCGGGTGCTTCGTTGCCAAGCCCCAGCGGCGCAACCACTATATAGCCACGCCGATCGGATTCACTTTGCACGGTGGCGTTATCCAAAAACTCCCCCTGGTCGCCGCCCCACCCATGAAATGCCACGATTAAAGGGTAGGAAAGTGCGGAATCATAATTTGCTGGCATACGCACCCTGAAAGCGCGCTCCACACCCTGTTGTTCAAACGTGTAATCCCCCGAGGTCCAGTCAGAGGCAGCACAGGCCGCCCCTCCTCCCGGCGCACCTACCGCAGTGATACCAGTCACTTCGAATCCCTGCGTCGCCGTGTCGAAGCCCAGCGCCACATCCCACTCCTGCCCCTCAACCGATACGCCCTTCAAAGTGACCGTTGATTCGGCGAATAGCACCTCAGATACCGTAGTGGTATCGACCTTTGCGGCGTCATCAATGAAGGAAGATACAAATCGATCGACCGTAACCTCCGCAGTCTGCAACGCCACACCGCCGTCGTTTGATATCACTCGCGCCGTGAATAGATACTCGCCAGGCGCCAGCCCCTTGTAGTTAAAGGCCATTGAAAATCCCGACGTCTTCGCGTCAGGAAAATCCGGGTAGGCGCTGGCGACATCCACCCGCGTGCCGCCCATGGGCACATCAAACGCGTACACGCCATCGATATCGATCTCGATAGCCGCGACGCCTGATTCCGCCACTGCCCATCCGCGTAAATTGGAGATCCCGGTGTAGGTGGCATCTGCTTTGGGTTCCTCAAGATTCAGAATGATCGTCTCTGCCCGAATCGCTGAGGACAGAAGGAGGAGAACGGCGCCTAAGAACACTGCTTTATTCATCTGGGTATTGACTAACCGAAGTACTCAACAGAGCTGGAGGGTACTGACCCGATACACACTCGTAAAGCCATGCGGCATGATGGAAATAAGCTGTGAATGATCTGCATGGCACTGTTAAGGTATGAAAACGCTCAGGTATTTTTGCGAGATCATATGTCGGCCACTGGGGTCATAGATGTTCACGCCCACGTGGTGTTCGAGGAGCTGAACGGCGTCGCCGGTAGTCATGGTCCCGAAGCAGGCGTAGATCGAGACG
The DNA here is from genome assembly GCA_913048575.1 of uncultured Halieaceae bacterium. Taxonomy (GTDB): domain Bacteria; phylum Pseudomonadota; class Gammaproteobacteria; order Pseudomonadales; family Halieaceae; genus Luminiphilus. The sequence continues at coordinate 4,611 of CAJWWJ010000017.1, read as the reverse complement.
GCACGCCTTTTTTTCGCATTGGCGGATACACGATGAAACCGCTGGCCTATCAGGACTCGGTCTTTACCGATCTCGAGCTCAGGCTGTCTCATCTTGACCGACTCGGTATTACTCTCCAAATCCTGTCGCCTAATCCGCTCACGTTCTTTCACGGCATCGAAGCACACATTGCGGCCGATTTTTGTCGGCAACACAATACATTGATGGCCAAAAAAGTTGCGGAGAAGCCGGATCGATTGAAGGGGCTCGCATCGCTACCCCTGCAAGACGTGGATGCTGCGTGCGACGAGTTAGACCATGCAATCGGCACGCTCGGCCTTGCGGGTGCCATGATCGGCACCGATGCGCCCCAAGGTTTCGCGTGTGCCTCAATGGACGCACTTTATCGAAAGCTCGTCGCGCTCAACGTGCCCCTATTCATCCATGCCAGCTCCACTAACGGCGTCGACGGGCTGACCGATCAACGATTGGCGGCACACAATTTGTCGCTCAGTCTGGGTTATGCCCACGAGGAGACGGTCGCGGTCGCCCAAATATTGATGGGCGGCGTGCTTGATCGTCACCCAGACATTGATATCTGTATTTCTCACGGCGGAGGAACTGTTGCTTTTCTCGCCGAAAAAATGGACCAATTGGCGACAGTCGATGCTTCTGTTGGTGAGGGCGTGCGCGACAATGGGTTTCTTCACGAACTACAAAAATTGTGGTTCGATACTCACGTGAAAGGCGAGATCGCACAACACGCCCTGCGCCACTACGCGCATGCCGAAAGACTGGTGTTGGGAACGAATCTTGGCGGTTTTGATACGCCCGATCAGCTCGATCCCGATACCAAAGAGCTCACTCCAAATGCCATGAAACTGCTGAGGTTATCGTGATAACGCTACACAATATTAGTTTGTTCAATGGGCACGCTGACCAATTCTGTCAGGATGCGGCCGTCGTCTTTAACGGCAATGAAATCGTCTATGCCGGCCCTGCAAAACAGCGCCCAGTGATTGAGGACGACGCCCAGATGATTGATGGCAGGGGCTGTTTTGTGATGCCCGGCATGGTGGAGTCGCACGCCCACCTCTCCTACACCAATAACGGTCCTCTCGAGCTCGATAAGGCACCCGTAGAAGAGGTGATGATCAAGACCATTCAAAACGCACGCGTCATGCTGGGATCCGGCTTCACCTCAGCGATCAGTTTTGGCTCTGTTCACCGGGTGGACGCATTCCTGAAACAAGGCATTGAGTGCGGCAATGTGTTGGGCCCAAGACTCCTTGCCGGAGGACGTGACATTGGCTCAACCGGAAGCAATGCTGATCTGCATCCTGACTACGCGCAGTTAAAAATTGATGGGCTCGGCATGATCACCGACGGCCCCTGGGAAGTGCGTAAAGCCGTGCGAACGCTGTCGAAAAACGGTGTCGACGTCGTCAAGGTCATGATCGACGGAGAATTAATCTCCTCTGGCGGCGGTATCAAACCGGGAGTACTGGGTTTTACCGATGAAGAGCTCGAGGTGCTGGTATCGGAAGCACACCATCGGGGCATGCGAGTGGCTTGCCACGCACGATCCGCCGCCGCAGTGAAGCAAGCCGTGCGGAGCGGAGTCGATTTTATTGGGCACGCTAATTATTTAGATGACGAAGCATTGGAGTTATTAGAGGCGCATCGCGATCGCGTGTTCGTGGGTCCGGCAGTCGCCTGGGAGATCACTTTTCTCGAACACTATCAGAGCTTTGGATTTGAGACGGGCAGCCGGGAACATGAGGGCTACGCGGCTGAGTTAGAAGCCACTCAAGTGTCGGTAAAACGAATGCGAGAGGTGGGAATAAGGGTGCTGGTGGGAGGTGACTATGGTCTCAACATTACGCCTCACGGCACGTATGCCAAAGAGCTTGAGTACTTTACCGAGTATTTTGGCTTCTCCGCGGGGGAGGCATTGCAAGCGGCCACAAAACACGGCGGCGAAGCGTTTATGCCAGACGGGCGCCTGGGCACTTTAGAGGCCGGCAAGATAGCGGACATGGTCATCGTGAAAGGCAACCCTTTAGAAGACATTACTCTTTTGCAGTATGCCGGCAACATTCGCGCAGTTGTGAAAGACGGCGAAATCTATAGCGGCTTGCTAGACCAGGGCTCGCCCTACCGCCAAACTGCAGGGCAACTGGATCATCTTTTGAAGGAGTCACTTTGTGCAGCTGACCAATAAAGTCGCCGTCGTGACGGGCGCGGCCCGAGGTCTTGGTCGGGCTTATGTCGAGGCATTGGCTGCCGAGGGTGCCGCGGTTGTCGCAGCGGATTTGAACGACTGCAGCGATTCGGTTGCTGCCGTAGAAGCCGCCGGCGGGCAGGCTATTGCCGCCACCGTGGACGTGGCAGACGGTGATAGCTGTCAAAACATGGCTGAGCTCGCTATGCAGGCTTTCGGTCGTGTCGACATTCTGATTAATAATGCGGCGCTTTATGCGGGTCTGAAGGGTGCACGCTTCGAACAGCTTGATGAAGACCAATGGGATCGAGTGATGCGGGTCAATATCAAGGGTACCTGGCTTACGAGCCGCGCAGTGGTCGGCCACATGCGCGCCAGTGGGGGCGGCTCCATTATCAATATCGCCTCGCTGGCTGCCGTATTCGGCCTACCCTACGGACTCGACTATGTGGCGTCGAAGGCAGCTGTCATTGGCATGACGCGCGGCATGGCTCGCGAACTTGGGCCAGACCACATCCGCGTCAATGCAGTAGCGCCGTCGGCGGTGATGACGGAGGGCACCGAGGAATTCTTCGGCGAGAAATTTGAAAAAGCCAAGGCGGTGATTGCGGCGAACCAACTGATTCCACGAAATCTCGAAACGGAAGATCTGACCGGAACCATTGTCTATTTAGCCTCCGATGCGAGTCGTTTCGTGACAGGACAGACCCATATGGTGGATGGTGGATCCTGGTTTTTGTGAGGTTGGGCAGGTCGCAGAACCCGTCCCGATGTGACACGTATTAGCTCAAAAACACACGCATAAAGGTTTTGGCCTATGCCTGAAGGTCCCGAAATACGCCGCGCCGCTGACAAAATTGAGGCGGTCTTAAAAGACAAAACGGTTGAAAAAATTGCGTTTGGGCTGCAACCGCTCAAAAAGTTTGTTCGGCCGCTCAGAGGTAGCAAAGTGCTGTCGCTGGAGACCCGCGGCAAAGCGCTGCTGACGCATTTTGACTCGGGCTTCACCATTTATTCGCACAACCAACTCTACGGTGTGTGGCGGGTCGTTAAACGTGACAAGCTGCCCAAGACCAACCGTCAACTCAGGCTGGCCCTCCACACCGACCAACATAGTGCCCTGCTCTACAGCGCCTCAGATATCAGCGTGTGGGAAACCCAGCACATTGAAGATCACCCATTTCTGCAGCGCATTGGCCCAGACATTCTCAACCCGAATTTAACGTGGCGGGTTGTGGCTGAGCGACTTCAAAGCAAGGCCTTTTCCGGCAGAGCGCTCAACTCCGTGTTTCTTGATCAGGCTTTTTTGGCTGGCTTAGGTAACTATTTGCGCAGCGAAATTTTATTTATTGCTGGTGTTAATCCCGCACACAAGGCGCGTGACCTGAGTAAAGGTCAAATCGGTAAGCTTGCTCGAACCACACTCGATATTAGTCAACGTAGCTATGCATTAGCGGGCGTGACGCTTCCTGAACGCCAGTACAAGGCATTAAAAAAACAGGGCGCCAGTTATGGCAAGGCGCGCTTTTTTGTTTTTAGTCGCGCCGGTCAGCCCTGCCGCGTGTGCCGAACAACAATTCAGCGTTCTACCGCTAATTCACGGAGAATTTATACTTGCTCGAGTTGCCAGCCGATTTGAGGCGACTCGCTGAGCGCTAGTGTTGTGTGCGCTCTTGGCGGCCCTGTGCCTATTCACGTTCAGTCCTGATTATCTGGTAGTGATTCGTCGCGGCCAAAATCAAGCCTCATTTGATCAGTATTTTGCTTATTGCGCTGTACGCGCACCTTTTTCGGCGCAGTGGGCAGCCAGGAATACTCCACCCCCGGTGCCAATCGCTGTTGCTGCATTTTTTGCCGCAGCTCTGCCGGCGAAAATGGCGTCAACGCGCCCCATTCAACCGTTGGGGCCGTTAAACCGCTCTCAAAGCGGGCCTCACTGTGCTTTTTGGAGCGAAACAACCGTGACCGACAGGTAGCGCCGCAGGTTTTCTGGTCGGGACGACCCTGAAAGACAACTCCGCAGCCTAGACACGTGATTTTGACCTTAGACGCGGGCTCTCGCCGATTATTGTGATGAGCTACCCGGCAGGCGACGCTACAAAACTTGCGGAGGGCCCGCTTGCGGCAGCCGTGGCGGAGACAACGTTGAGTCATTTTCTACTAATAACTAATTTTAAAAAACTCCAATATACGTTTCATTATCGTCAAAGCAACAAAATTTGGTAGTAATAAACAGATTTACTATACGAAAAGAATAAGGATACTTTTATAGGAATAGCATTGATTCGTCCGCGACGGCGGCTTTACCGCTTGCAAGCCATTGAGTGACAGGTCAGCATCTATCGGTGATCTATTTGGAGTTGCCCTTGGCACAGCTTGAGTTTTTTTACGACCTCTCATCCCCCTGG
>CAJWWJ010000016.1 GCA_913048575.1 uncultured Halieaceae bacterium | reverse complement strand
ATCTGCTTATCGTCGTTGACCGAAAAAGCGTATTGCCCCTCCTGAATAGAGGGCGGAAGCACCTGCACACCCATTCGCCGCGCTTCATCTCGAAACGTCAGCAGCTTATCGGTGTTATCGATATCGGAGCTCATAACGGCGGCCATGAACTCTGCCGGATGATGCGTCTTTAACCAAGCCGTCTGATAAGAAACCAAGGCGTACGCAGCGGAGTGCGATTTATTGAAGCCATATCCGGCAAACTTTTCGACCAAGTCAAAGATTTTGATCGCCAGCGTGGGATCGATTCCTTGCTCCGCTGCGCCCTCTTCAAAAACGCTTCGCTGCTTGGCCATCTCCTCAGGCTTTTTCTTACCCATTGCACGCCGCAATAAGTCGGCGCCGCCCAAGGTATAACCCGCAAGGACCTGTGCAATTTGCATCACTTGTTCTTGGTAAAGAATAATGCCGTAGGTGGGTTCTAGAATCGGTTGCAACCATTCGTGCTGGTACTGAGCATCTGGATACGCAATCTGCTCACGTCCATGTTTGCGATTAATAAAGTTTTCCACCATGCCCGATTGCAAAGGGCCCGGACGAAATAGCGCCACCAGTGCAATGATGTCCTCGAAGCAGTCGGGCCTCAGGTTCTTAATCAACTCCTTCATGCCACGGCTTTCCAGCTGGAACACGGCAGTCGTATCACCCGCCTGAAGCACGTTAAATACGGCGGGATCATCTAACGGGATAGTCTCGATCACGAGGGGGGTTTCAGCGCGAGCGTCAATCATCTGAATGGCCCACTGAATGATGGTGAGGGTTCTGAGACCCAAGAAGTCGAACTTCACCAGCCCTGCCTCTTCTACATCATTTTTGTCGAACTGCGTCACGAGACCGCTACCGTCTTCATCGCAATAGATCGGAGAAAAATCGGTGAGCTCAGAGGGTGCGATCACAACACCCCCCGCATGCTTGCCTGCGTTGCGAGTAATACCCTCGAGCTGAACTGCCATATCCCATATTTCTTGGGCCGAGCTGTCCTCCTCGAGTAGCTGAACCAATTGCTCCTCTTGCTCGAGCGCCTTGGCCAGCGTCATTCCGACCTCGAACGGAATCAGCTTCGACATCCGATCGGCAAGCCCATAAGGCTTGCCCTGCACCCTAGCCACATCCCGCACGACCGCTTTAGCCGCCATCGTACCGAAGGTAATGATTTGCGAGACAGATTGCCGCCCATAAGTTTCAGCGACGTAATCAATCACCTCATCCCGTCGCTCCATGCAAAAATCCACATCAAAATCCGGCATGGACACGCGATCTGGATTCAGAAAACGCTCAAACAGCAGGTCATAAGCGATCGGATCAAGATCTGTAATACCCAGGACATAAGCCACGAGGGATCCCGCACCGGAACCCCGTCCGGGACCAACGGGAATACCATTCTTTTTTGCCCATTGAATAAAATCCATTACCACCAAGAAATAACCGGGAAAACCCATTTGATTGATGGTTTCCAGCTCAAAGTCGAGCCGATCACGATAAGCAGTGAGTTGCTGATCCGACTGACCAGGGAATCGCTCACCCAGACCTTCAAAAGACAAACGACTCAGAAACTGCTCAATCCCTTCACCTTCTGGCACAGGGTAATTGGGTAAGAAGGGTTCTCCGAGACTCAAAGAAACGGAGCAACGACGCGCAATTTCGACTGTATTTTCAAGCGCTTCAGGAATATCTTTAAACAAGTCGGCCATTTCTTCCGGCGAACGGAGATACTGCTGCTCGGAGTAGGTGCGCGCCCGGCGAGGGTCATCCAATGTTCGTCCGTCGCCGATGCAAACTCGCGCCTCGTGCGCTTCAAACTCGCTGGCATCCAGAAACCGAACATCGTTTGTGGCCACCACGGGGCAGACATACTCGCTAGCGAGTCGAACAGCCGCATGCACATACTCTTCTTCATCAGACCGTCCAGTGCGCTGCAACTCCAGATAATATCGGTTGGGGAACCATTGCAGCCACCGCTGTAAAGCGGATCGTGCATCATCCTCACGACCATGCAAAAGGGCCTGGCCAACATCCCCTTGACGCCCGCCTGACAACGCAATCAACCCGTCAGAGTGAGCTTGAACCCAGTCCAATTGCACCCGAGGTCGACCTAAAAACTGGCCCTGCTGATAAGCCTCAGACAACAACAACATTAAGTTCTGATAACCACACTCATTTTGAGCGAGCAGACACAGCTCGTGATGTCGTTCCTGGTCATTGGGATCAATGACATGTAGATCAGCACCCACTATGAGCTTAATGCCCTGAGCCGCGGCCGCTTTATAGGCTTTCAATAACCCGAAAAAATTATGGTGGTCCGTAATCGCAACAGCGGGCATGGCTAATTCTGCTACCCGTGCCATCGCGGGCTTGATGCGCAGCAGCCCATCTATTAGCGAATATTCAGTATGGAGCTTGAGATGCACAAACGACGTCATAGCGACACGCTAACCCACCTCTAGACGCGCCAGCAAGCGTTTCACTGGACCAAAACTTTGTCGGTGCACAGGCGATACCCCCAACGACGCTAAAGCCGCTAAGTGGGCCTTCGTGGGATACCCTTTGTGAGCGGCAAATCCATAGCCGGGATACAGGTCGTCCAAGATCACCATTTCGCTATCGCGGGTCACTTTAGCCACAATCGATGCGGCACTGATCGCAGGCTCACTCAGATCGCCTTTTATCACCGCACGCGCCTCATAGGACCATCTTGGGAGGTGATTGCCATCGACTAAAACAAGAGACGGCTGCACCGATAGCGCCTCGACAGCGCGCCGCATGGCGAGCAGTGATGCCTGCAGAATATTCAGCTCATCGATTTCAGCTACTGTGGCTCTCCCCAATGACCAGGCTACGGCCTCTGATCGTATCGTCTCTGCGAGCCGCTCCCGCTGCCGCGGAGACAATGCTTTAGAGTCGGTCAGGCCCGCCGGTGGCGAATCACCCAAAATGACCGCTGCGGCGACCACATCCCCCGCTAGAGGGCCTCTTCCCACCTCGTCTACACCCGCGACAATGCTGTCGCTAGACACTTGAAACAGATCTGTGGTTTGCATCAAGCGCCGGTCAGTTCTAACAGCGCCTCGGCGCTGCGCGCGGCAAAATTACCGCCAATTTGATCAGCGAGTTCGCCGAACCACTGAATTTGTTGATCCGAATCCACCGCCAACACGTGCCCTACTGCCTCGGCAAGCCGCTCAGGTGTCGCCGCTTGCTGCAGTAATTCCGGCACGATCTCGCGACCTGCTAAAATATTTGGCAGACCAACATGGCTACTGGTCACCATCCGTGACAGCACCATCCAAGAAACGGCAGCCATGCGATACGCAATCACCATCGGCTTGCGCAATAACATCGCCTCTAAGGTCGCTGTGCCCGATGCAATTAGCACAGCATTACTCGCCTGCATCGCATCCCGTCCTCGTCCGCTGATCACCGTCACACCTTCACTGTTATCGCCCAGTAAGGCTTCTATCTCAGCTCGACGGCTCGCATCTGCGGCGGGAATCACAAAATGCAAGGCCCGATGGCGTTGCTGCAATAACCGCATGGTTTCTAAAAAGGTGGGCATCAGATGCCGGACTTCTGCCTCGCGACTGCCCGGTAACACCGCGAGACAGGTCTGATCGAGAGGCAGTCCAAATTCATGCCTCAGGTCGTCGCTCGCCGGCATCGACTGTAATTCGTCGACCAGTGGATGTCCGACACAGACCGCATCAATACCTGCTTCCTCATAAATTTTAATTTCAAAGGGCAAGAGGCATAGCATTTTGTCTACCGATTGCTGAATACGGCGGATTCGTCCTTTGCGCCATGCCCAGACGGAAGGGCTTACCAAATGAGCCGTTGGGATGCCCATCGCGCGAAGGCGCTGCTCTACGCCCAAATTAAAATCAGGGCTGTCAACACCGACAAAACAGTGCGGGGCTTTTGCCTGCTGCTGGGCCACTAGCTCGCGTCGAATCCGCAGTAGCTCGGGGAGCCGCTTCAAAGGTTCAATCAAGCCCATCACGGCAAGCCGGTCGATAGGGTGCAAAGTGTTTAGCCCCGCGGCCATCATTTGTTCGCCGCCAATCCCATCAACTTGCAGATCGTACCCCTGCGCTGACAAGGCCCTCAGCACCGCAGCCCCCAATATATCCCCCGACATTTCTCCCGCACAAATACCGAGGCGTAACGACTTATCAGCCACTAACGGACGATGCCCCGTTGAGACTGCATCAGGGAGTCAATCAAGGGTTGTAAACTGGGTGTTTCTGCCGCCATGGCCTGAAGCCGCTCCACCGCCGCATCTAAGGTCAGACTCTGACGGTAAAGAATCTTAAAGGCCCGTCGCAACGCGGCAATTTCGGCGCTATCAAAACCACGCCTCCGCAACCCCTCGACATTAATCGTTTTGGCCTCTGCCGGGCTACCTGCAACAGTGATGTAAGCGGGCACATCTTTTCCAATAGAAGTCCCCATGCCACTAAAGCTATGCGCCCCTATTTTGCAGAACTGATGCACCAGCGTGTAACCCGATAATATGGCCCAATCACCCACTTCAACGTGGCCCGCTAAGGCGGTGTTGTTGACTAAAATAGTATCGTTACCCACCCGACTATCGTGCCCAATGTGGACATAGGCCATCAGCAGGTTACGGTCACCAATCTCAGTCAGTGAACGATCCTGAACCGTGCCTCGATGGATCGTGACATTCTCACGGATCACATTATCGTCACCGATGTGCAGCTCTGTCGGCTCGTTCCGGTACTTCAGATCAGGGGTTGATTCTCCCACTGTCGAAAATTGATAAATATGATTGCGCGATCCAATGCGAGTCGGCCCTTTTATCACGACATGAGATTCAACGACGGTCCCTGCTCCAATTTCTACGTCGGGACCAATCAGCGTCCAAGGCCCAACGTCAACGGATTCGTGCAGCCGGGCGCTGGGATCGACAATGGCACTGGAGTGAATCATTTGTTATCGGTCAGCACAGAGGATAGTGCCGGAAGCGGCGAGCTCGTCGCCCACGCGTGCCTCCACGGCGAATTTCCAAATACCACGACGTTCACCAAGAATGCTGGCATGCAACATGACTTGATCGCCGGGGACGCAGGGGCGCTTAAATCGCAAATTATCGGCACCCACGAAATAGTAAATCGATCCATCTGCGGGGGTTTTGTCCATCGTGACAAATCCTAATATGCCAGCAGCCTGCGCCATCGCCTCCAATAATAAGACGCCGGGGAACACTGCTTTTCCTGGGAAATGCCCGTCAAAAAACGGTTCATTGATCGTGAGGTTCTTATAGGCTTCAATCCGCTCGCCAGGCTCGACCAGAACGACTCTATCGACCAGCAGAAAAGGGTAGCGGTGTGGTAAACGAGTCCGAATCTCTTCGATATCCAACTTCATGCGTCCTGATCCCCACCTTGTTCTAATCCAACCGCTTTCTCTAGTGCCACAAGCCGGCGCACTATCTTGTCTAACTGTGTAAATCGAGAGGCATTGCGCAACCAGGCTCTGAGTGGCTGAACTGGCGTACCGGATGAATAATGGCCCGGCTCAGTCACCGAACTCGCAACACGCCCCTGACCACCAATATGCACATCATCGGCGATCGTTAAATGGCCTGCCATACCTGCCTGGCCAGCAATCACGCAGCGGGCGCCAATTTGAGTGCCACCCGATATGCCCACCTGCGCTGCGATCGCTGTCCGCGTCCCAACACGAACGCCGTGGCCTATCTGCACCAAATTATCGATGATCACGCCATCCTCGACGACCGTATCCTCTAGCGCCCCCCTATCCACGGTCGAATTGGCGCCAATCTCCACATCATTGCCAATATCCACCGAAGCGAGTTGCTGAATCTTTGTCCAGCCCTCGGGAGCGGGCGCAAACCCGAAACCATCGGCGCCAATCGTCGCGTTAGGGTGGATCGTGCAACGCGCGCCAATTTTCACTGCATGACAAATCACGGCATTCGGCTTGATCACGGTATCGTCCCCAATCTGAGCACCCTGACCCACAAATGCGCCTGCGCCAATCCACACTCTATCGCCGAGAAATACGTTCTCCTCGACATGGGCGCCGGCATCTATTGTGACAGCAGTCCCCAATCGGGCTTTGCTTGAAACAACCGCGCGATCGTGCACAACACCCGCGGCACCGGGATGATTGTCGAATATCTGCGTCGCCTTTGCATACGCGACATAAGGGGTGTCACTAAGCAAAGCGCAGCCGGACCACTGGTCCACCCAGTCTGGGTGAAGAATAACCGCGCCGGCTTGAGTGAGGGATAACTTACTCAAATGGCGCTTCTCGGAGACAAAAGTGAGGTGTTCTGGAGAGGCCTTCTCTAGGGGGGCTAGGGCGTCAATCGGGCGCGCCGGATCACCGCGCAGCTCAAGATTTAAAGCCGTCGCGATTTCCCCGAGCGCGGGCACTGACCTTACTCGGCGCCTAGCTGATTCATCTTGTCAGTGACCTTCGCCGTGATGTTGTAGCCCAAGTCGGCATGAATGACCGCTTGCTGCTGCAACAAGAGACCAATCTGGTCGGTCTCAATGATCTGGCGTAAGACCTCTTGTGCCTGTGGCGCCAGCTCCTGCATCACACCCTGCGCATTTTGTGTCTGCAAGGTCTGAAGCTTCTTCGCGACGTACTCTAAGTCAGACTGCTTGCTGGACATTTTTTGGCGAGCTGCAAGCTGGTCGTCTTCGCTCATCGCCGCTTGATCACGCTGAAAATCTTTTACTAACTCATCTAACTCGGCGCGCAAGGTATCGAATTGCGCTTTGTCAGACGCAAAATCTTCGTTTTCCTCAAATTCTTGCATTCGCTGTTGCGCCACATCCGTCTGCAAAATCGCTTGCTCCAGATTGACGACTGCGATCTGACCCTGCGCCACAACCATCGACGGTAACGCCGCCACTAACAGGCCTGCTAGCCACATACGTGCCTTCATCAAAAGATCTCCATTTTTCTAGCCATTACTCTCTAGCGACTATTGTCTAGCCTTTAAAAGCCTCTGCCCAGCGTAAACTGGAAGACTTCCCTTTCATCAATTGCACTGGCGTTAAGCGGCTTCGCCAAGCTAAACGTTAGCGGCCCAAAACCAGACAGCCACGTCACACCAATGCCGACAGAATACCGTAATTCACCTGCATCAATACCAAAACAATTCACCTGATTTTCACGGCAATTTGTATTGAAAACATTACCGACGTCTAAAAATAAAGCGGATCGCAATGAGCTTCTGTCCTTGATAAACGGCATGGGGAACAAGATTTCAGCGCTGCCCTCTACGAGGACGTTACCGCCAAAAGGATCGGGTTCGTTATAGAACTGCTGAATGGGTATCTTGCCCGTATTAGCGTCGATTCCGTAGCCATACCCTCGACCGTCTGGACCGCCCACCTCTGTCGGTTGTCCGTTTTCGTTCACCGCCGTCACGGCTGTATTAGCGGAGTAGACGGAGGGTGGCGTACTGCGAGGGCCGAGCGTATTCGCTTCATAGCCGCGCACAGAGCCAAAGCCCCCCGCGAAAAAGTGCTCATAAAACGGCAATTCACTGGTATCACCATAGCCATCGCCGTAGCCCAATTCTCCGCGTAAATGCAGCGTAAAATCGCTGAACAAGGGGAAATAGACCTCACCGCGATAACTGAGCTTATAAAACTCGAGATCTGATAACGGCACCGCAATTTCTAGAGAGACCGATTGCGAGGCGCCACGAGTGGCTAATTGCCCTCGGTTTAATGTCGACTGGATCCAACTACCGGTCAAGCTCCAGTTCACGTATTGATTGCCATTAAGGTCGAGAAAACCCTCATTCTCAGGCGGTGACAAAGCCGACAGCGGAATCGTATCAATAGGCTGCAATACCTCCGCGCCCGCGTAAGTGCCGTCCGCTTGCTGTGTAGAGTAAAACCAATAATCGATTTCTGGCGCCAGCCTCGGGCTTGCGGAAATCTCTTGGACCGCATATTGCCCCTCAGTAATTTTGGTATCGGTCACCCCCAGTGAAAACCCTAATCGTTGTGTTTCACTAATGGGATAACCGAAATTCATGCTGCCGCCATAGGTGTCAGTGGTATAGCTGGCAACGTTAATTTCTGACAGATCAGTTTTACGATAAAAGACCGTGAAGCCACGGCTTACACCATCCTCGGTAAAGTAGGGGTTGGTGTAATTGAAGCTGATCACATCCTGGTAACGAGAGGAGTTCAGTGACACGCCAACTCGGCGACCCGTGCCCAGAAAATTATTTTGCTGCAGATTGAGTCCAAGAATCAGCCCCGCATCCTGCGCATAACCGAGGCTGCCACCAATCGATCCGAAGGATTGCTCTTCAACCGAAAAATCGACGTCAATGAGATCGTCAGAGCCGGGCACCTCGGTTGTTTCCACCGTTGCGGTCTTGAAAAAACCCAGCCGCTCGAGACGGATACGGGATTGTTCAATCGCCGAGGACGAAGCTGGTGCCGACTCCATTTGCCGCATTTCCCGCCGCAAAACATCATCCATCGTGGTGATGTTGCCAGCAAAGTTAACGCGTCGCACATAGGTACGTTTACCCGGGTCGATGAAAAACTTCATGACAACGGTATTCGCCTCTTCGTCGATATCAGGCATGCCCGTCACTTTGGCAAAGTTATAGCCCTCGTTGCCTAAACGTCTCGTCAAATAATCCTCGGTCGCCGTCACCAGTTGCTGTGAATAGACCTGTTCCGGCTGAACGACTAAAAAGCGATTCAGATCCTCTTCGGGTAAGACGAGGTCACCGCTCAGGCCCACTTCGCTAACAGTGAATTTTCCGCCCTCAGTAACGTTGGCGGTAATGTAGACCTCGTCTTTATTCGGCGACACCGCAACCTGCGTCGAATCAATACTGAATAGCAGATAGCCTCTGTCGAGGTAATAAGACGAGAGTCTCTCTAAATCTGAGGTGAGTTTTTCTTTAGAGTACTTGTCATCGCCCCTGAAAAACGAAAACCATCCCGTTGTTTTCAGCTCAAACAAATCAATCAAATCGTCGTCGGTATACACCTCATTGCCAACAACATTGATGTGCTTAATCGCAGCAACAGTGCCTTCGTTAACATCGATAGCGATCGATACTCGGTTGCGAGGTTCAGCAATGACCTCGGAATCGATCGTCGCATCGTATCTTCCCTGAAGCACATATTGACGCAGCAACTCTAGTTGCATCCCCTCGAGGGTTGATCGCTGAAACACTTGCCCTACCGAAAGCCCCGCTCCCTTCAGTCCATCAAGCAGTGCTTCCGTTTCGATGGCTTTATTGCCGTCGATGGTAATCTCGCTGATGCTGGGTCGCTCTGCCACCACAACCACCAATACGCCTCCGTCTCGTGCGATCGAGATGTCGTCGAAATTACCCGAAGCAAATAGGCTCTTTGCTGCAGCGCGCACGGCGTAGATATCCACGGTGTCGCCGACGCCCACTGGGAGGGCTGCAAAGACACTGCCGGGAGAGATTCGCTGTAATCCCTCTACCCGAATATCTTGAATCACAAAGGGCTCAGTCTGCGCTAATGCAGATGACCACGGATTCAGTAGCGCCACGAGCACCGCGAACATGGATAGGGTGCGAGATGGGCATCGGTTTAATGTCATGAAGCGCATAATGCCCTAATACAAAGCGAGGAACGCAGGGTCACGCCGACTCTCAATCGATGGCAGATAGGCATCAACCGGGGTCTTTTCGAGGGCGCTATATCGCTGTTCATACCGCTTACTTATAATTTCGACAGATCATTATACAGGGCAAAGACCATGATGCTCATTACTAAAACAAGCCCAATCTGCACGCCGGCCATTTGAACCCGCTCAGGGAGCGGTTTACCTAACAGGGCCTCAAAGCTGTAAAACATCAAATGCCCCCCGTCCAGCACCGGAATCGGCAACAGATTCAGCGCCCCCAAAGAAACACTCAGTAATGCCACAAACCCCAGCCAAGCGACCCAACCCGCTTCAGCGGTAGACGCTGCCACCTGAGCGATCGCGATGGGTCCGGACAGATTAGCGGGGGAAATGAGTCCTTGAAGCATTCTGCCCATCGATTTGAAAGTAAACCCGATCAAATCACCGGTGCGCTGAATCGAGGCCCACAAAGCGGTGAGCGGGCCGCGCTCAAAGCGGCGTTGTTGCGCCTCAGGCATGTCAGGAAGCGAGACCGTCATACCCACCGACCCAAAGCGCTGGTTGTCGATCACTCTTTCTCCGGGCACCACCCTGAGCAGTTGTGTCGCACCATGGCGCTGCACCAGCACATCAATCGGCTCCTCAGGACGATCACGAACATACTCCACCCAGTCCATCCACAATGGCATCGTCTGTCCATCAGCCTGCAGAATTAAGTCACCCACCTGAAAACCCGCAGCGACCGCCGCGCTGCCTTCGGTCAGCGCACCCACCAGCGGCAGTACGGGGGGCACTTGGATGGTAATACCCAATGCGGACAACAGATTGGGCTGCTCTTCTCCTGCGAGCCAACGCTTAATAGACACCTCAGAGCGTTGAACCCCTTCTGACTCAGGGAAAGATGCCGATAACCGCAACGTACCGGAGTCACCCAGACGCTCCAGCAGGGCAAAGTTAAGTGCCGCGAGCGTCGGCGTTGGATTATCGTCGATTGACAGGATCTCCTGCCCAGACACCAGCCCTGCGCGGTCTGCTAATGAGCCAGCCGACACTTGGTCGATGAGCGGCACAATCCCCACTTCACCCCGCAAAAAAAGCATCCATAGCACCACAACTGCCAATAGAAAATTGGCGGCTGGGCCCGCCGCCGCAATCGCCATCCGCCGCGCGACCGGCTGGCGATTGTAAGCCCTCGGGAGATCTTCATCGGCAACATTGTCTTCCCGCTCGTCTGCCATTCGAACGTAACCTCCAAGAGGCAATATTGCTATTACATACTCCACCTCGTCACGGCCACGCCAGCGGATCAGAGGTCGCCCAAAACCCACGGAAAAGCGAAGCACTTTGACCCCACTTCTGCGAGCAACCCAAAAATGGCCATACTCGTGAACCGCCACAACGATAGAGAACGTCGCGATTGCGATCAGCACTGTTTGCAGCGTATCTAGCATCACCGCTCCTTTTCTTGTCGCTCGGTGAGTGAGGCGATTTGAGCCACCGTTTCGGCGGCGGCAGAGCGGGCCTCATTATCCAACGCTTGGACCGCATCGAGACTCTGTGGTTCCGAAAAATTGACGGCCTCTAGGGCATTAGCAATCACCACATCGATCTCGGTGAAACGAATTTCACGCGCTAAAAAAGCCGCCACCGCGACCTCATTGGCCGCACTAAAAACACACATTCCGCCCGGTTGCATAATCGCCTGCTTTGCCAGCGCCAAACACGGAAACGCCGTCATATCCGGCGCCTCGAAATCGAGTCGCCCCGTGCTCACCAAATCCAAAGGTGCCACCCCTGCCGCCACGCGATCGGGCCAGCCGAGACAGTAAGCAATTGGCGTGCGCATATCGGGCTGGCCCAATTGCGCCAGTACCGAGCCATCGCAATAACGAATCATGGAGTGAACAATGCTTTGGGGGTGAACCACAATGTCGATTTGATCGGGTGTTCGGTCAAATAACCAGCAGGCCTCCGCAAGTTCGAGCCCCTTGTTCGCCAATGTTGCCGAATCGACAGAAATCTTTTGCCCCATCGC
This sequence comes from uncultured Halieaceae bacterium, assembly GCA_913048575.1. Taxonomy (GTDB): domain Bacteria; phylum Pseudomonadota; class Gammaproteobacteria; order Pseudomonadales; family Halieaceae; genus Luminiphilus. The sequence goes on along the minus strand of CAJWWJ010000016.1, from coordinate 8,189 downwards.
CCAATTGGGGTGAGCGCAGGCCTCGTCAGGCGTCACGTCCATTAGCGAGGCTCTTGTCCGCCCACGGAAAGGCCCCCCAGAAGCGGTCAAAATAATCTTCTCAACGTTAGCCATATGAGAGCGCCCGCTCGCGTCAGTCGGCAAACACTGATGCATCGCGTTGTGCTCACTATCAACCGGTAGAAGCGTGGCACCGCCGCGCTTCACGGCGTCCATGAATAAACCGCCAGCGCTCACCAACGCTTCTTTGTTTGCCAATAGAATCGTCTTACCCGCGCCTGCGGCACTCAAGGTCGCACGCAGTCCTGCAAAACCTACGATCCCTGCTACCACCGTATCAACAAATGACGCTGAGACGAGTTGATCGAGCACGGCTGCTCCACTCGACACCTCAGTGGAGGTCAGATCTTTCAATTTTTCAGCTAGCGCATGGGCCGCCTCTGGATCGCCCATGACAGCATGGTCAGGAACGTGCAGACGGCACAGTCGCTCCATTTCATCAACAGAACGATTGGCAGCCAGCACCACAGGGCGATAACGATCCGGATGTCGCTGGATAACATCCAGTGTCGATGCTCCAATCGACCCGGTGGCACCAAGAACAGCGATACGGCGTACCACTCAGTAACCCACCAATAGCAGTCCTAGCGCGAAAATAGGGGCCGCACCGCAAATACTATCGAGTCGATCCAACAAGCCTCCGTGTCCTGGAAGCAGCGAACCTGAATCTTTCAATCCGACCTCTCGCTTGAGCGCGCTTACCGTTAGGTCGCCGACCACCGAAGCGCCAGCTGTCAGCAGCCCCAACGCGAGAAGCGAACCCAGATCAAGGTGAAGATAGGACGGAGGCAAATTGCGCCACACGATAAAAACCAACGCAGCAACACAGACCATCCCCCCCCAAAATCCCTCCCAAGTTTTTGACGGGCTAATCGCCAAGGCTAGCGCATGCCGACCCAATTGCTTACCCGCAAAGTAGGCGCCAATATCCGCCGTCGCAACCGTTAGCATCATTAAAAACACCATCAGTGGGCCATTCGTCAGCGTGAGGCAGAACGCCACAGCGACCCAAGTCATGGTCAGCATCAGCCACCCCATTAACCCGCGAATCCACCCTCGGCCCCACAGCCACTCCCCCGCGGGGTAGGACTTGAGGGCCAACAGCGTAGCGGACCACAACATAGCCGCACCCGCGAGCCATGGCTGAACAGCGGCTGCAAGCTCAATGTTGCCCGCCGTCACCAGCACCCACAACCCCAAACTCAACACGGGCACGACGACTGCATAGGCGGCGCGCGCGAGCACCGACTGGCAGCCGGCCAGTGCAGACCATTCCCACGCCCCGGCGAAGGCGATTAACGCAAACAGCAGAGCCTGAACGGGAAAAGGCGCCAACACCAACACAGCGACGAAAGCGCCGACTATGATCAATGCCGTGATGACGCGTTGCCGAAGCATGTTCCCGCTCCTCCAGTTAACTCAGTAACGGTGCAACAAAGGACGAACACCGAAACGGCGCTCTCTTACCGCATAAGCGGCCAAAGCAAGGTCTAATACTGCCTCATCAAAGTCGGGCCACAACACTTCAGTAAACCAAAACTCCGCATAGGCCAATTGCCAAAGCAAAAAGTTTGAGATACGCGCTTCGCCCGCAGTGCGAATACAAAGGTCAGGATCAGGGATACCGGATGTGCTCAGTCGCTTTGAGATCAGATCCTCATTGATGTCTTCTGGGGCAATTTGCCCGTCAGCCACATCGTGAGCAATCGATCGAACCACATCGGTCACGTCCCAACGCCCGCCGTAATCGAGCGCCAAGGTCAGCACCGCGCGATCGCCCGCCTGTGTTTGCGCCTCTGCTTTCGCGATCAACTTCTGTAACGCGGGACTAAAACGATCCCGTCGGCCAATCACCCTCAACCGAACACCATCAGACACCAGCTTTGCCACCTCGCTGCGCAGATAGCGAGACAGGAGTGCGAGCAGCCCTCTCACTTCTGGTAGCGGACGGCCCCAGTTTTCACTGGAAAAGACAAAGAGGGTGAGATAGTGGATGTCACGCGATTCGCAAGCCGAGACAATATCGCGCACGACTTCGGCACCCGCTCGGTGCCCTGCCACGCCAAACAACCCCTCACGTCGCGCCCAACGGTTATTACCATCCATAATAATCGCAAGGTGCCTAGGCGTGGATCGAAGCTGTATCTCTGACGCTTTCAATGTCGGTCTCAGCGATCGTTAAATCGCCATCAAATCCGTTTCTTTTTGAGTGAGCGCCGTTTCTACTTTGGCGACATAGTCATCGGTTAATTTTTGGATGACATCGTGTCCTCGACGCTCCTCATCTTCTGAGATGTCTTTTTCCTTCAGCAGCTCCTTCAGCATCGCGAGTGCGTCGCGTCGAGCATTGCGCAAAGACACCCGAGCCGATTCGGCCTCAGCTCTTGATTGTTTGGTATAGCCCTTTCTCGTCTCTTCTGTGAGTATCGGCATCGGTATTCGCATGACTTCGCCCGCAGTCGAGGGGTTCAAACCTAAGTCCGACTTCATAATCGCCCGCTCGATATCTGGCGTAATCGATTTATCAAAAGCCACCACGCTCAATGTCCGAGCGTCTTCGATATTGATATTTGCCAGCTGATTCAGGGGGGTCTCTGCCCCGTAGTACTCAACCCGAATGCTATCCAGCAAACTCGGATGAGCGCGTCCTGTCCGTATCTTGTTAAAGTTATGGGACAGGGCTTCTAGCGCCTTCCCCATTCGGTCATCGGCCTCTTGCTTGATGTCTTCAATCATTTGTGACTATCTCGCTCCGCGCCCGCTAACCGGACTCATTCACCCTGAATAAGGGTCCCTTCATCGCCACCTCTCACAATACTCAGCAGCGCCCCTTTTTGAGCCATATCGAATACTCTGACAGGCATCCCATGATCTCGCACTAGACAGATCGCCGTCAGATCCATTACTCCCAATTTTTTATCCAGCACTTCGTCATAAGTCAGGACATCAAATTTTTCAGCGGTGGGGTCCGAGACCGGGTCAGCGCTGTAAACGCCGTCCACTTTAGTGGCTTTCAGTACGACGTCGGCTTTGACCTCAATGCCTCGGAGGCATGCCGAAGAATCGGTGGTAAACAGCGGATTACCCGTGCCGGCAGCGAAAATGACTACGTCTCCATTGGACAGGGCGCGCAGTGCTTTACGTCTATCATAATGTTCGACAACGCCACTCATCGGGATGGAAGACATCGCCTGAGTGGCAATATTAGATCTTTCTAGCGCATCTCTCAGCGCCAAGGCATTCATGACGGTAGCGAGCATACCCATATGGTCGCCGGTCACGCGATCGAGCCCTGCCGCATTAAGTGCTGCACCGCGAAACAGGTTGCCGCCGCCCACCACCAAGCCAATTTGGACGCCGATACCGACTAGTTGACCAATCTCAAGCGCCAGCTGGTCCAGCACCTTGGGATCGATACCGTAGGCTTCCTGACCCGTAAGTGCTTCGCCACTCAGCTTAAGCAAAATTCGCTTATACAGCTTGTCCGCAGCCATTTCGTGCTTCTCCTCGCCCGCTCAAGCCCAAGACTGACATGCTACCGGAAGACACCGTGTTTTTTCACACAAACATTGGTGATACTTATCAACTCTATTGGAGCGGTCTGGCACCGCTGCCACAAGCTCAATGAGACGGTCTCTCAATTACCGAGCTGCGCAGCGACCTCTGCGGCGAAGTCCACTTTCTCCACTTCGATACCCTCACCGACTTCAAAGCGGCTAAAACCGATAATCTCTGCTCCTGCTGCTGAGACCAACTTACCCACAGTCGTGTCTGGATCTTTCACAAAAGCTTGTTCTGTCAGGCTATTTTCTGACAAAAACTTGCGAATGCGACCGTCGATCATCTTCTCGACAATCTCGGCTGGCTTGCCTGACTCCTGAGCCTGAGCAGCATAAATTTCACGCTCTTTGGCAACTACTTCCTCAGCCATTTGATCTGGCGACACCACCTGAGGGTTCACCGCAGCAACGTGCATCGCGACATCTTTAGCCAATTCGGCATTACCACCTTTCAATGACACAACCACCGCAATGCGGTTATTGCCATGAACATATCCACCCACTACACCGGCACTTGCTTCGTGTACAACAACTCGGCGGACACTGATGTTTTCGCCAATTTTTTGCACCAGGGCCTGCCGAGCTTCTTCAATGTCACCGCCAGCCAGCAGCGTGATGTCATTGTTTCGCTGCTCAAACGCCGTGCCCACCACCGTCTGAACAAAATTGAGAAAATTTTCGTCTCTGGCAACAAAATCAGTCTCGCTGTTGACTTCAACCATCGCTGCCAGACTGCCGTCTGGAGCTGATTGAATCGCCACAATACCCTCGGCCGCGGTTCGACCCGCTTTTTTGGCTGCTTTCATACCGCTCGATTTGCGCAGCGTCTCGATGGCTGCCTCTATATCTCCACTCGCCTCGGCTAACGCTTTTTTGCACTCTAACAACCCCAACCCGGTTCGTTCGCGCAATTCCTTCACTTGAGCAGCAGACATCTCTTCACCTCAATCCATGCCATATCGGCTATTTATTTGTTGAAGAGGGCCCACAATGAGGCCCTCACCTTTCAACCTGTTGAGCGCTCGGCTCAATCGATACTCAAGTCGCGGGGACTTCCGCCTCCGCATCAGGAGCCGCTGGTTCAGCGGGTGCTGCAACGGGGGTATCGATAGCCGCTGGCTCAACGACGGGTGCCGAAGGGGCGTCAGGTGATGCTGCCGATTCAGCACTCGCAGCTGTTTGATCAGGCGAAGCGCCGTCTTCGTCAGCGACCTCCACGAACTCATCAGTCGACACCACCTCACCGCCTTGCGCCTTGCCGGCAATGACAGCATCTGCCACTGCCGCAACGTACAATTTAATGGCGCGGATCGCGTCATCATTTCCAGGGATGACAAAGTCGACGCCGTCGGGGTTACTGTTGGTATCAACAATACCGATCACAGGGATGCCCAGCTTGTTGGCCTCGGTGACTGCGATTCGCTCGTGATCGACATCGACCACGAACAACACGTCCGGCAATCCGGTCATTTCTTTAATGCCGCCGATTGAGCGCTCCAACTTTTCTTTCATGCGGGACCGCATCAGCGCTTCTTTCTTCGTCAGCTTAGCGAAAGTGCCATCACTCTCCTGCTCCTCTAACTCCCGCAGTCGCTTGACTGAGGAACGGATGGTCTTGTAGTTGGTCAGCATGCCGCCCAGCCATCTATGACTGACAAAAGGCATGCCGCAGCGGCGGGCCTCCTCCTCGATGATTTTTCCAGCAGCCCTTTTTGTGCCGACAAACATCACCTTGTTCTTATTTTCCGCGAGCCGTTGTACCGACGACAAGGCGTCGTTAAACGCGGGCACGGTGTGCTCGAGGTTAATAATGTGGATTTTATTGCGGGCCCCAAAGATATACTGGTCCATCTTGGGGTTCCAAAAACGGGTCTGGTGCCCGAAGTGCGCGCCGGCCTGCAGCAAGTCACGCATACTCACTTGCGTCATAATCGTTCTCTCTGTTTGGGTTACTCTTCCGCCCTTTCTTACGACTCCAACCGAAACATCGGCACCCGGGTTCGCAATGAAGGAAAGGCGTGCTATTTGCCATTATGGCTCTCGCTGAGGATGTCTCAGCGCCGCGCTTTATACCACAGGACTGACAACAGTTAAAGCGACCCCCATGAAGGGCAAGAGTCGGTTACAATCTGTGCGAGCCCTTAATCAGACCCCCCTCCCTCTAAGATGAACGCTGTAAAGCCAAAAACCGATTCAGAGCTTGCCGGCATGCGTGTTGCCGGGCGCCTTGCAGCCGAAGTGCTGGAAATGATTGCACCCAAGGTTCAGCCGGGCATGACGACCGGCGAAATTGATCAGATCTGCCATGACTATATTGTCGACGTTCAGCAAGCCATACCGGCACCCTTGAATTACAAGGGCTTTCCGAAGTCGATCTGCACCTCGGTCAACGAGGTGATATGCCATGGCATCCCCTCAGACAATAAAAAGTTACGCAATGGCGACATCATCAATATTGACGTCACTGTGATTAAAAATGGCTGGCATGGTGATACGAGCATCATGCTCGGTGTTGGCGATGTGGCGCCCCACGCCGAGCGCTTAATGCGCACCACGCAAGAATGCCTGTATCAAGCGCTGGCCTTGGTTAGGCCTGGCGCAGCACTGGGCGATCTAGGGCACGTGATTCAGCAGCATGCCGAATCCAACTACTACTCTGTCGTCAGAGAATATTGCGGGCATGGGATCGGCCAAGTGTTCCACGAGGAGCCGCAAGTATTGCATTACGGCAAGCCAGGAACTGGCCTTCGGCTCGAATCTGGAATGACCTTCACGGTAGAGCCGATGATCAATGCTGGCAAGCGCTACACCAAATTGAATACACGCGACGGTTGGACCGTGACCACCCGGGACGGCCGCCTTTCTGCCCAATGGGAACATACAATAGCGGTCACCGATGCAGGCTGCGAGGTCTTCACCCGGAGGCGGGATGAGCAGTTACCTTTCTGAAACGAGTCAAGACCATCAACTTCCGACCTTGTCCACGGGCCGTCTCTCCGAAGAGGGGCCAGTTGCCGCAGCGCGCGAGTACTTAAGTGCGACCCGCGCCACACTGACGGCGGCGTTTCACCCCAGCAAACCCATTACCCCCTTGCTACGAGATGCCAGTGACGCGGTCGATACGGCGCTCAGCCACTTGTGGGAAGCGCAAGTGGGCGACCCTGCCGACGTTGCCTTGATAGCGGTCGGCGGATATGGGCGCGGAGAGCTCTTTCCGCACTCCGACATCGACATACTGGTCCTAACAGGATCGACTCCTACCAACGCGATTACCCTCAAACTCGAGGCTTTTATTACGACGCTGTGGGATATTGGAATGCAAATCGGGCACAGCGTCAGGACACTTGAGGAATGCGCAACGCTGGCTAGAGAGGATCTCACTGTCGTCACCACCATGATGGAATCTCGACTGATTGCCGGAGATTCCGCACTCGAGAGAGCACTGAAGCGCATCACAGACCCCGCCAATATGTGGTCCCCCAACGAGTTCATTCGCGGAAAGCTCGGGGAACAGCAGCGGCGCCATGACAAATACAGCAACACGGAATACGCACTCGAGCCCAACATCAAACGCTCCCCCGGTGGCTTGAGAGACCTCCAGGTCATCGAATGGATCACGCTCCGATGTTTTGATGTGGGACTGGAAGACGTTAACCAACCCGACTTCTTGAGCCGCGCTGAGCTAGATCAGCTAAGAGACGGCAAAGAGTTTTTGAGCCAAGTCAGATTTGCACTGCACAGCATGACAGGCCGCGCCGAGGATCGGCTTCTTTTCGATCACCAAAAGCAACTGGCTCAGCTGTGGAATGTTGTAGACGGAGACAAACTGGCTGTTGAGCAATTCATGCAGGTGTATTACCGATGGATGAAAACGCTCAGTCAACTCAATGAACTGCTCATAGAAGTCTTTGAGCACCGATTATCCGAGGAGCCCGACTCGGAAGTTCGTATCATTGACGGCGATTTTGAAGTCAGTGACTGTCGAATCCGAGCACGTCATGATGCGGTATTCACTCAAAACCCCGGTAATTTGCTGCGGTTATTCGTTTTAATTGGCAATGACCAATTGGTCGACCGCATCGAGCCGAATACACAGCGGCTGTTGCGCCGTGATGCGCACCTAATCAATGAAGATTTCCGTGCCTCAGCAGTCAATCGATCTCTGTTTCTGGAGATATTGGGCGTGCCTCACAATATGACGAAACAACTACGGAGAATGTCTCGCCATGGCGTGTTGGGCCGGTATCTGCCTGCGTTTGGTCGCATCATTGGCCAAATGCAGTTTGATTTGTTCCATGCCTACACGGTGGATGCCCATACCACCGAGGTCATTGCGAATACGCGCCGCTTTATGCGTGCGGACTATACCGATCGCTTCCCCGTTTCGACCCGCATTGCGCGCCGGTTACGCGACCCTCGCCTGCTTTACATCGCCGCATTATTTCATGACATTGGCAAAGGCAGGGGGGGCGATCATTCCGAACTGGGCGCAGTCGATGCGACCTATTTTTGCCTGAGCCATGGATTGTCAACCTCAGATGCCGATCTCGTCACTTGGCTCGTACAAAA
>CAJWWJ010000015.1 GCA_913048575.1 uncultured Halieaceae bacterium | reverse complement strand
GTAGACGACCAAATGACCGCTGAAAAAGCGGCGATGGATGAAGGCGATAGCGATGCTGACGAGCGCTATGCGCTGGCGGCTGCCGACTACAACGCGGCAGTGTCACGCGAAGAACAAGTGGCAGCTGACTTCAATGCGGCTATCAAGGCATTCAAAGCTGCAAACCCCTGATAAAGTGTCTTTTCCGGTTACGGTGGGGCTTAGCATAAGCCTCGCCATAACCGTCTGATTTTTGACACTCTTGTCGCGGCTCGCAAAGCCTTATGCTCCAAACAAAATACCCACTGCATGTAGATTTTTAATCGTCAGATAACCGCCAACTAGTAATAAGCTAACGACAATCAAATCGGGTAAATATCCCGTAAAGGTTTATCCAAGTTTTAGGGTAAACCCCGTCTCAAGCGTGAGATGAACCACGGCAATAACGATAGTCGACACGGAGAACTTAGGCAGCAATGAGGTCAAAAAGACGACTCAACCGTTGCGAAGTGCTTCACAGCAGTCAATTAGTCTTCGAGGGATTGTTGTTCCGTCCCTTTTTTCTTTGCCCATTTTGCGATCAAAATCCAAGAATATGCTGTCACCGCAATCGTCGAAATTAACCAAATGTAAAAATTTATTTCCATCATTACCTCCTGTTAATTTACTGTTATGAGTTACTCCAGTGTAACGGCATAGTCTTTAAAGTCGATTTCTTCCATCTACCCGAACCAACTCCTTTTTTAACTCGACCGCTCCTTCTAAAATTTGGTCGCCGTCCGCTTTACCATCGCCCTTCCAGTGAAGCGCGTCGCCACGCCTCTCTTCAGTCGCCGAACGCTCGATAATTACTTATAAATTGCGTGACTTACTTTTTCGTCTTCCGCGAAGGTTATCTCACAGCGGACCAAATTTAGGTGAAGCGCGCTACTGTGTGACACTCGCTTGCCCTGTTCGGATTTTTCAACTGTGTAATCCGACAAATTAGCGGTATCGAGTTGTCTTGCGACACTAGAATAAGAAACCCCCGATTTGAAATTTCCACACAGGTAATAAATTTCATTCCTTGCCGATAACGCAAAGAATGTGTAAATCCCAACCAACAGCAGGAGCAGAACGACCAAAACTAATGCCGTTTTTGTCACCACGCCCCTCTCTTCGCTCGCTGAACGCTCAACATCGATTAGTCCCGGTACCAAAGCGGCAAACGATTGCTGCAAATTAAGACTCGAAACGAGTAAAGCATTACTGTTCGACTTTTGACTTTACTCAACGGTGACTGATTTCGCGAGGTTACGGGGCTTATCCACATCGGTACCCTTGGCTACCGCGACGTGATAAGACAACAGTTGTAACGCGATAGTGAAGGCAATGGGACCCGCAAGATTACTCGCGACGGGAAGCTCTAATACGTCACAACTGGGGCCCGATTGATAACCCGCCTTTTCACTGGCAAACACAAATAAGTGACCGCCACGAGCGCGAACCTCTTCAAGATTGGACCGCAATTTTTCCATGAGTAGGTCATCCGGTGCCACCGCAACAACCGGCATATCCTCGTCCACCAGCGCAAGCGGACCATGCTTAAGCTCTCCTGCAGGGTAGGCTTCGGCATGGATATAAGAAATTTCTTTTAACTTCAGCGCGCCCTCCATGGCAATGGGGTAATAAATGCCCCGACCTAGGAATAAGGCATGATGCTTATTGGTGAAGCGCCGCGCCAAGGTTTTGATCTTGTCATCGCAAGCCAACACCTGGTCAGACACCGTCGCTAACTCCTGCAGCGCAGACTCAATATCCTGCGTGGCCAGTGTGTCCGATGCATGATGGTGGGCTAACCGCGACGTCAGCATGAGCAACGCAGCGAGTTGTGTGGTGAACGCTTTGGTCGATGCCACGCCGATCTCTGCGCCCGCCTGCGTCAAATACACCAACTCGCAGGCACGAACCATGGCACTATGATCAACGTTACAGATCGCCAACCTTGCCAGCACGTTTTCAACGCCCACATGTTCCAAAGCCGCTAACGTATCCGCCGTTTCACCTGACTGCGAAATACCCACCATGAGGGTATTGGGGAGCACCACCGCATTGCGGTAGCGGTACTCTGAGGCAACCTCGACCTGGCAGGGCAGTCCCGTCAAAGATTCGATCCAATGTCGGGCGACTAGGCCAGCGTGATAACTGGTGCCACAAGCCACGATCTGCACAGCCTGAACCCGCGAGAACAGCTCCGTCGCGTTATCACCAAACGCACGATCATCCGCGCTAGCGCCCTTAATGGTGTCCTGTAGTCGCGCCGGTTGCTCAAAAATCTCCTTGCGCATGTAGTGGTCGTAGCCACCCAAGCCTTGGTTTTCAGTGCGTAATGCAAGGCGATTTTGACCTCGATCGACCGGCTGCCCCTCAACGTTAAAAATGGCATAGCCATCTGCCGTCAACTGGGCGACATCGCCCTCTTCGAGGTAAATAAACGTATCGGTAACGGACTGCAACGCGAGGGTGTCTGACCCAGCAAAGTATTCCCCAAGACCAACACCCAACACCAGTGGACTCCCTTGGCGTGCCACTACCAGTTGATTGGGTGATTCGCGATCAATAACAGCAAGCGCATAGGCGCCTTGCAGTTTTGGCAGGACCTGCTGTACCGCCGCTAATAAATCGTGGCCACCTTCTTCGATTGCCAGCGCAATTAAATGTGCCACCACCTCAGTGTCGGTTTCTGACGCAAACTGACAGCTCTGTGCTGTTAATGAGGACCGCAAGAGTTCGTGATTTTCAATAATCCCGTTGTGCACCACCGCAATACGGTCATTAATGACATGAGGGTGGGCGTTGGCAACCGACGGGGCACCGTGGGTTGCCCAACGCGTGTGCGCAATGCCGGTGCCACCGCTCAATGGCGTCGCCAGTTGTACGGCCTCTAACGCGGCAACGCGACCTAAGGTTTTATGACTCGACAATTGACCTTCGCGATCGATGAGCGCAAACCCAGCTGAGTCGTATCCACGGTACTCGAGCCTGCGAAGTCCCTCGAGCAGAATATCGGTGCAATCTCGTCGGGCAGCGACCGCCACAATGCCGCACATTAAGCTTTATCCTTGGTTTTGGCGGGACGCTGCCAGCCGTCCACGTTACTCTGCCGGCCTCGGGCGACCGCCAGCTGATCACTGGCCACATCGTCGGTGATCGTTGAGCCAGCGGCCACAAAGCCACCCGACGCGACCGATAAAGGGGCCACTAAGGTGCTGTTTGACCCGATAAACACACCCTCGCCCAGTTCGGTTCGATATTTGTTGGCCCCATCGTAATTACAGGTGATGGTGCCTGCGCCCACATTGCTCCATGCGCCCACCGTGGCATCACCCAAATAAGTAAGATGATTCGCTTTCGCACCCGTACCCAACGACACATTTTTTATTTCGACAAAATTGCCCACTTTCGCCTGCTCGCCAATCTCAGTGCCAGGGCGCAGACGAGCGTAGGGGCCAATTTCTGCTCCCGCTTTGATGGTGGCGCCATCGATATGAGTAAAGGGCCGAACCTGCACACCCGCCTCGATCGTCGCGTTTCGGATCACGCAGTGGGCGCCAATCGTTACCTCGTCCCCCAGAACCACCTGACCCTCAAACACCACATTAATGTCAATTGATACGTCGCGGCCGCAACCTAACGATCCTCGGATATCCAACCGCGCTCGATCGGCCACAAAAACGCCAGCCGCCATCAATCGCTCCGCGAGCACTTGTTGATGCTGACGCTCCAAATACTCTAGTTGTTGGGGTGTATTCACCCCCAGAGTATCCAGTGCACTGTCAGAGACCACCACTGAAACGGCGATGCCATCCGCCTTAGCAAGCGCTAAAACATCCGGTAAGTAATATTCTGATTGCGCGTTGTTGTTCTGGATCCGAGACAGCCAATCGGCAAGTGAGCTGGCTCTGCTTGCCAACACGCCAGTATTAATCTCCCGCAACTGGTGTTGGACCATCGATGCGTCTTTGTGTTCCACAACTGCCGAAAACTCACCCTGGCCATCACGAACGACGCGGCCATAACCGGACGGGTCCTCCACCACGGCTGACAGCATGGCAATACCGCCCTCAGCAGCGGCCACCACCGTCTGTAAAGTCCGGTCACTGACCAGTGGGACATCACCAAACAACACGAGCAACGTTGAATCTGGATGGCAAGCACCGATCGCTTGCTGCACTGCGTGACCAGTGCCTTTTTGCTGTGCTTGCAAGTGACACTGAACATCAGGGGCTTGAACAGCCGCTTCCACGGCATCGGCGCCACAACCAACCACGACATGAATTTGGTTAGCGCCAGCAGCGCGCGCGGCGTCCAAGGTGTAATGAATTAGCGGCCGGCCAGACAACAGGTGCAGTACTTTAGGTAACCTAGATTGCATCCGGCTACCCTGTCCGGCTGCCAAAATGATGACTTCCAGCATGAAAGATTCGCTCAAGGCTCTATGCAATCGTCATCATTACCCACCGGGCCGAGTTTGCAAGCGCGGGAGAGTCCTTCGGCAAACAAACACCAAAATAAACCCGTTTATTGGGGGGGGGTTACCCGCGGCCGGCGCGGTTCTTGAGTTTACGGAGAGCAGACAACTGCGCCGTCGCTTCCGCTAATTGCGCAGAAGCAAGACCGTAATCAATTTCTCCCTGCTGATTAGCAAGCGCTTCCTCGGCGTTTTGACGCGCCGTCTCGGCAGCGGCCTCGTCGATATCGTCAGCCCTAACAGCGGTATCAGCCAACACAGTGACCACGTCACCCTGGACTTCTAGAAAACCGCCGGAAGCATAGTAAACTTGCTCTTCACCCGTTGGCTCAACAAGACGAATGGGCCCTGGAATCAGCCGCGTTAACAAAGCAGCATGTCCATGGCATACGCCCAACTCGCCCTCTATGCCGGTGGCGACGAGGAGCTCCACCAACCCTGAGTAGATCTGAGCTTCTGCGCTCACAATATCGCACTGTAAGGTCATCGCCATAAGTCAGTCCCCGACGCGCGTCAGAGCTTAGCCGCCTTTTCGACCGCCTGCTCAATCGAGCCCACCATATAAAAAGCCTGCTCAGGAAGGTGGTCAAAATCGCCGCCTAGAATCCCTTTAAAGCCAGCAATGGTGTCTTTGAGTGAGACATAGATGCCCGGTGAGCCGGTGAAAACCTCTGCGACGTGAAACGGCTGCGACAGGAACCGTTCAATTTTTCGAGCACGGGACACCGTTGTTTTATCTTCTTCGGAAAGCTCATCCATACCCAAAATAGCAATAATGTCTTTGAGTTCTTTATAGCGCTGCAGCACTGACTGCACGCCACGCGCCACTTCATAGTGTTCCTGACCAATAATTAATGGGTCAAGTTGGCGCGATGTCGAGTCGAGTGGGTCAACCGCAGGGTAAATACCCTTTGCAGCAATATCTCGACTCAACACCACAGTGGAATCTAGGTGCGCAAAAGTCGTCGCGGGAGAGGGGTCAGTCAGATCGTCCGCCGGGACATAAACGGCTTGAATAGAGGTAATCGAACCGGTCTTAGTCGACGTAATGCGCTCCTGCAAAACGCCCATCTCCTCCGCCAAAGTGGGCTGATACCCCACCGCAGAAGGCATACGACCCAATAACGCCGACACTTCTGTTCCTGCTAAAGTGTAGCGATAAATATTGTCGACAAATAACAGCACATCGCGCCCATCATCGCGGAATTTCTCCGCCATGGTCAGACCTGTTAGGGCAACACGGAGACGGTTACCTGGGGGCTCGTTCATCTGCCCGTATACCATGGCGACCTTGGATTTATCCAACTCCTCAACATTCACAACACCAGATTCTTGCATCTCGTAATAGAAGTCGTTTCCTTCTCGAGTCCGCTCACCCACACCCGCGAACACGGACAGTCCGGAGTGCTCGGTTGCAATATTGTTGATGAGCTCCATCATATTGACCGTTTTACCCACACCGGCACCGCCAAATAGACCGACCTTGCCGCCCTTGGCGAAGGGACATACTAAGTCGATGACTTTAATACCTGTCTCTAATAACTCATCTGACGCAGCAAGTTCGTCGTAAGCCGGTGCCGCGCGGTGGATAGCAGCACGAGCCTGCTCACCGATGGGACCTCTTTCGTCGATTGGGTTGCCCAGCACATCCATAATGCGACCCAGCGTCTCAGTGCCCACAGGAACCGAGATCGGTGCACCCGTATTTTCAACGTTCAATCCACGACTGACCCCTTCAGACGGGCCCATCGCAATAGCGCGCACAACGCCGTCACCGAGTTGCTGCTGGACCTCGAGGGTCAGCCCTTTCTCGGCGACCGTTAGTGCGTCATAGACCTGCGGTACGCTGTCACGTGGAAACTCCACGTCAATCACGGCACCAATGACTTGTACGACCTTTCCGCTGCTCATTTCCCGGTCCTCATCTTAAAAGGTATGCAGTCAACATCGCGCTGCATCGTGTTACGTTATTGGATCACGCCTCAGCCGATCGCTGCCGCGCCCCCTACTATTTCTGCCAGTTCTTGCGTAATCGCCGCTTGCCGTGCCTTGTTATAGACCAGCTGTAAATCTTCGATTAACTCGCCCGCGTTGTCCGTTGCATTTTTCATCGCGATCATTCGAGCGGCCTGTTCGCAAGCACCATTTTCGACCACGGCTTGATAAACGAGGGACTCGATATAGCGCACCATTAGTGCATCGAGAAGCTCGCGCGCATCTGGCTCGTAGAGGTAATCCCAATGATGAGACAGCGATTCGCTTTGTTCTGCCTTTAAGGGCAGCAGCTGCTCGACGGTTGGCGACTGCGTCATGGTATTCACAAACTCGTTGCCAGCAAGATACAGCGCGTCAATTCGGCCCTCTGTATAAGCATCTAACATCGATTTGACGCCACCGATCAGATCCCCCAGAGACGGTTCCTCACCCAGGTCCTTTACCGTTGCCGTGACATTGCCCCCAACGCTGGCAAAAAAACCGCCGGCTTTAGCACCAACCAAGCACAGCTCGATATCAACACCCGAATCCTGCAAGTCCTTCATGGACGCAATAGCGCTTTTAAATAAGTTGATATTGAGTCCACCGCACAATCCGCGATCCGTCGACACAATGATGTAACCCGCCCGCTTAACCTCTCGCTCCTGCATATAGGCGTGACGATACTCTGGAGTTGAGTTGGCAATATGACCCACTACCGCACGCATCCGCTGCGCATAGGGCTTTCCAACCTCCATACGGTCCTGGGCACGACGCATCTTGCTTGCAGCCACCATTTCCATGGCGCTGGTGATCTTCTGAGTACTCTGAATACTCGTGATCTTAGTGCGTATTTCTTTGCCGGCTGCCATGCGGTCTTACCAAGTCTGAGTTGATTTAAACGTTGCTATCGCGGACTTAAAGGACGCCTCTCGGTCATCATTCCAGTCGCCATCGGCGTCAATTTGTTGCATGACCTCGGCATGTTCGGCTCGCATGTAACTCAATAACGCAGCCTCAAAATCACCAATCTTGGAGACGTCGACATCTTGCAAGTCACCCTCATTGCCGGCGTACAACAACACACCCATATCAGCGATCGATAACGGTGCGTACTGTTTCTGCTTCATCAACTCAGTAATGCGCTCACCGTGCTCAAGCTGCGCCTTGGTAGCGTCATCAAGATCAGAAGCAAACTGCGAGAACGCAGCCAACTCTCGGTACTGAGCCAGTGCGGTACGGATACCGCCAGACAGTTTTTTAACGATCTTAGTTTGCGCAGCGCCACCCACCCGAGAAACGGAAATACCGGCGTTCATTGCGGGTCGCACACCGGCATTGAACATGTCGGCTTCTAAGAAAATCTGACCGTCAGTAATAGAAATGACGTTGGTCGGAACAAATGCTGAAACGTCGCCCGCTTGCGTCTCGATCACAGGCAAAGCGGTCAACGAACCGGTTTGGCCCTTCACTTCCCCACCCGTTGCCTGCTCAACGTAGTCAGCATTGACTCGAGCGGCACGTTCTAACAAACGAGAGTGTAAATAAAAGACGTCCCCTGGATAGGCTTCACGTCCAGGTGGCCGACGCAGTAACAAAGAAATTTGCCGATACGCTACCGCCTGCTTAGAGAGGTCGTCATAGATAATCAATGCGTCCTCGCCACGATCTCGGTAATACTCACCCATCGTGCATCCCGCAAACGGCGCCAAGTACTGCATGGCCGCTGGGTCTGACGCATTAGCCGCTACCACAATGGTGTGGTCCATTGCGCCGTGCTCTTCGAGCTTTCGGACCACAGCGGCGACTGAGGACGCTTTTTGTCCAACCGCCACGTAAACACACTTAATGCCCGTGCCTTTTTGATTAATAATCGCATCAACAGCAATAGCCGTTTTACCCACCTGGCGATCACCAATAATTAACTCTCGCTGGCCTCGCCCAATTGGCACCATGGCGTCAATGGCCTTAAGGCCGATTTGCACAGGCTGATCAACAGACTGTCGGGCAATCACTCCCGGCGCAATCTTTTCAATCGCGTCGGTCAATTTTGTTTCAATAGCACCTTTACCATCAATTGGGCTACCCAACGAATCAACCACTCTCCCTTGCAGTTCAGGGCCGACGGGGACTTCTAAGATGCGGCCCGTGCAGCGACAGGTTTGACCTTCTGCCAACTGCTTATAATCGCCCAAAACCACCGCGCCCACTGAATCGCGCTCGAGGTTTAGCGCCATACCAAAGACGCCACCCTCAAACTCAATCATTTCGCCGTACTGAACTTCAGTCAGCCCATGAATGCGGATAATGCCGTCTGTCACGGAGACAATGGTGCCCTCATTAGTCGCTTGCGATACAACAGCGACCTGATCAATACGTTGTTTGATTAAATCGCTGATTTCTGAGGGGTTGAGCTGTTGCATGACCTATTCCTCTGTCATTGGGTCAGCGCGCCAGCAAGCTTATCGAGCCGGCCGCGAACAGAGCCATCGATCACTAGATCGTCGGCACGAATGATGGCCCCACCCAAAAGGGAGGGGTCGGTTTCTGATGTTAGGGTAACGCTGCGGTCTAGTTTTGATGTCATTGTCTCGCTGAGCACACGAGTCTCGTCATCGCTTAATGGATACGCTGACGTCACTACCACGGTAACAGTGCTCTCTACCGCTTGCTTAAACTGCTCGAACAAAGTGGCCACTTCAGGCAGCAAACTAAGACGCCCATTGTCTGCCATGATCATTAACAAATTAACGACGCTCGCAGGTAATGAATCCCCTACCAGTGTTGCCAAGTTTTCAGCCCGCTGCTGAGCAGTTTGGTTAGGGCTTTTTAACATGACTGACACTTTGTGGTCGCGCGTCACGGCCGCCAGTTGAGCCAAAGCGTCTTGCCATTGCGCCAGTTCACCCGCGCCACGAGCGTGCTCAAAAGCCGCCTTAGCGTAGGGTCTGGCAAGCGTAATGGGCTCTATCATTGATCAGCTATCCGAGGAGAGTGTTTTGAGAATGTCAGCATGTTTGTCGGCATCGATTTCGGCACCCAGTACCTTCTCTGCGCCGGCCAACGCCAATGCACTGACCTGCGACATGAGCTGCTCTTGCGCTCTAGCCCGCTCTTGCTCAATCTCAGCCGATGCGGCCGTTTTCACCCGATCCGCCTCTGCGGTTGCGGCTTGTTTGGCCTCTTCTACCATCGCTTGCGCTCGCTTATTGGCAGCCTCGACGATGACCGCGGCCTCCTTCTTTGCTTCTGCAAGCTGATCCGCGACTTGTTGCTGGGCTAGTTCAAGGTCATGGCCTGCACGGTCTGCTGCCGCTAGGCCGTCGGCAATTTTGTTCTGACGCTCAAGCATTGCCGCCATGATAGGGGGCCACACAAAGCGCATACAGAACGCCACAAACGCCACGAAGGCAATCAGCTGTCCTATTAGGGTGAGATTAATGTTCACACAATGCTCCTGTGGTACATCGAACGCATGAGATCAGCGCGTCCGCACGTAAAATTACGCTCTCAGCCAGCGACAACAAAAATAAGGTACATGGCAATACCGACACCAATAATAGGAATCGCATCGACCAATCCAGCGCCTAAAAAGAAGGTGCCCTGTAATTTAGGGGCTAGCTCAGGCTGACGCGCTGAGCCTTCTATCAACTTGCCGCCTAAAATACCGACGCCAATTGCTGCGCCCATTCCACCCAAGCCCATCATGATGGCGGCGGCTACGTAAATCATTTCCATGGTTATCTCCTAAAGTACTTAAGTCAGTCGAAATCAGTGGTCTTCGTGCGCCATGCTGAGGTACACGATGGTTAAAACCATAAAAATAAAGGCCTGAAGCGTAATCACCAAAATGTGGAATATCGCCCAACCCACTTGCAACAGCGCAGCGGGTAGCATCCAAAAAATGCCCACACTGAATAACGCTGCAATCAAAATGAAAATCATCTCTCCGGCATACATGTTGCCGAATAACCGGAGGCCGAGCGAAAACGGCTTGGCCAACAAACCGACCACCTCCATAAATAAATTCACCGGAATGAACAAGGGGTGGTTAAACGGGTTAAGTGTGAGCTCTTTGACGAACCCAAAGCCCTTGACCTTGATCGAGTAAAAAAGCATCAACACAAAGACACCGATCGCCATACCCATTGTGATATTCGGGTCGGTAGACGGCACGATTTTCTGGTACTCAACGCCAGCCAGCATTAATGAGTGTGGAATCAGATCAACCGGTATCAGGTCCATTAGGTTCATCATAAAAACCCATACGAATATCGTCAGGGCTAATGGTGCAACCAACGGGTTACGGCCGTGAAACGTGTCTTTGACGGTGCCATCAACAAACTCAACCACCATTTCGACAAAATTGATCCACCCACTGGGGGTATCGGAAGAAGCCTTCACCGCAACACGGCGAAATAGCCAACAAAAAATAAGGCCTAGCCCCACCGACCAGAGCATGGAGTCCACATGGATCGCATTAAAACCCATTACCGACATCTCGTTTGGTCCGTGAGCCAACGTCCACTGCCCTCCCGCAGAGATTACGGTGCCGTCCTCCCGCTCAAACCCTTCAGGAAGCTTGCCATAGGTCAGATTCGTCAGGTGATGGACGATATATTCTGATACGGTTTGATTGTCGCCGTTTGCCGCCATTCTTGCCGTTTTACTCCTGTGCCCCTGCGAGGCGTTAAAAACTCTTATGTTCTCTTATTTATCCGGCCGTTGCTGCCACGCCAAAACGATGGGCGGTATCAGCAATGCCAAAATACTGCCTAGCAAGACCATTTCAGCCGAGCTACTCGGCCTCAGCGCAAACAACAGGGCAAAACCCACCGCCGCAGCCGTATAGCGCGCGAGCCCCACCCAAACCGCGCCGCCTGTTGAACGACGAGCTGTCAGGCTCAGTGCCACCCAACAACTAGGCACCAACACAACCAACGAGCCGAGCAGCAGGTCTAACCCGCCATCAAAACCCCTCAGCACACCAGCAAGAACAGCTACTGCGGCAATAACGGCCGCCGCGGCTCCCGTGGCATACAACAAGCGCTTCCTAGTGCCGTCAAACGGCCCAGCGGCAGCAAATCTGGCCAAAATGCTTTGTGCCCCCTTGTGGTGCGGGCCCGAGTGTAGTGGAAAGGCCTAAACCCTTCAACACGTGAGGTTATCGGATTTTCTTTAAAACACCGTCTAATTCGTCGAGCGTGGTGTAGTGAATTTCAAGCCGGCCACGACCATTTTGTTGGTGTCGGATTTTTACCTGTGCGCCAAACTGGTTACTAAGGTCCGCTTCTAAGCGACTAATATTTGGATCTGTTTGAGGCTTGGGGGGCTTGTCGGTCACCACAGAGCGCACCAACGCTTCTGTTTGACGCACCGAAAGCCCCTTTTGGTAGACTTGTCGCGCCGCTCGGACTTGGTCTCCAGCTGTCAAAGCCAATAGCACCTTAGCGTGACCAGCATCGATTTCTTGTCGCTCTAGCATACCGAGCACCTCGCCTTCGAGCTGTAACAACCGCATCAGGTTAGCCACGGCGGGACGAGACCGACCCACTGCGGTAGCGACCTGTTCCTGGTTCAGGCCAAATTCCTCTTGAAGTCGTTTCAACCCCAAGCCTTCCTCGACTGGGTTTAAATCTTCTCGTTGAATATTTTCAATCAATCCGATGGCAATAGCCGCTTCATCGGAGACCTCTTTTATGACTACCGGAACGGTGGCCAACTGAGCCAATTGCGCGGCTCGCCAACGCCGCTCGCCCGACAGGATCTCAAAACCTCCGGTCGACAGGGATCGTGCGACGATCGGCTGCAAAATCCCTTGCGCTTTTATGCTGTCCGCAAGACTCTGCAACGCATCCTGGGTAAAGTTACGGCGCGGCTGATAGGCACCTCTTTGCAATTGCTCAATGGGCAATTCAATCAACGACTTTGTGTCGCTCGAAGCCGGCCGGCCCTCTGTTACGCGTGGAGTTTCAGTGTCAGCATCTGGCTTATTCAGCAAGCCGGTCCCCAACAGCGCCTCAAGGCCTCGATTAAGCTTTCGCTTTGGCGCCATTAGCTCGGGTCCTTACTATCTTGTTCTTGTCTGCGCATAAACTCACCCGCCAACGCCATGTAGGCGGTAGCGCCTCTCGATAAACGATCATAAACGATCCCCGGCACTCCATGGCTCGGCGCTTCCGCTAATCGGATATTTCTGGGGATGACGGTGCGATAAACCAAACCATCGAAGTGCTCATACAACTGCTCGGACACCTCGTTCGTTAACGCATTTCTCGGGTCATACAGGGTCCGCAAAATACCCTCAATTTTGAGGCCTGCATTCACGGTTTGCTGCACCGAATTAATCGTGTCGATCAGTGATGACAATCCCTCTAACGCAAAATATTCGCACTGCATCGTGATCAGCACGGAGTCTGCGGCTACCAAGGCATTTAACGTCAACATGTTCAGCGACGGAGGGCAATCGACAATAACGAAGTCGTAGTGCGAATCGCCAGCAGACAGCGCTTTTTTTAGTTGCTGTTCGCGAGCGTCCATCGATAATAACGCCACCTCAGCGGCGATTAAGTCGCCATTGGCTGGAATGCAGTCTAGCGCCAATTGCGGTAGGTGTGTCACCGCTTGCTTCAACGGGATCTGATCAACCAGCAAATCGAGCACCGTAGCGTCAGCAGCCGCTTTATCGATGCCAACTGACACCGTCGCATTACCTTGCGGATCGAGATCAATTAATAACAAGCGCTTACCCATAGCCGCTAGTGCCGCTGACAGATTTACGCTCGTCGTTGTCTTTCCCACACCACCCTTTTGGTTCGCAACGGCAATTATTTTCATAGTGCCGCCTCAGCGCGCGGTTTTACCGCTAGCAATTGAAATGACCAGTCACGCCCTGGCACACTGATATTTTGAGCGGTCACTTGTCGAGTGGCGTCGGGTAAAGCATCGATCTCATGCTGTGCTTGTTGCGTTTTCATTGCATACACCATGCCTTGATCGGATAACACATGATCAACCCTAACTAACGTGGTGGCCAGATCAGCAAATGCTCGTGTCACTACGGAGTCAAACCGCTTCGTCGGCAACCAGGACTCCACTCGCACTGTCTCAACCTCAACATTGGCCAACATCAGGGCTCTTTTCACTTCCAATAGAAAGCGCGATTTTTTACCATTACTATCGAGCAGCGTGTAATGCACTGCTGGATTCGCAATCGCCAAAGGAATACCGGGTAGGCCCGCTCCCGACCCGACATCAACCACTTGTTTACCACTGATAAACGGACTGATTGCTAAGCTTTCAACGAGGTGCCGACTCAACATCTCAGACCGAGATCGAACAGCTGTCAGGTTATAGGCGTTGTTCCATTTTTCGAGCAAGTCTAAGTAAGAGAGTAACTGTGTCGTTTGATGGTCGCTCAGGTCTATACCAATATCGGCAGCAGCCGTTGACAATCGCTCCGCCTCTAAATTAACCATTCGCAGTAACCGGCAGTCTGCTTATAATTTCTCGCTTCTTTAAATAAATTAGTAAGATCGACAGTGCTGCGGGCGTCACGCCAGGAATGCGCCCTGCTCTAGCTAAATTAGTTGGTTTAATTTCTTGCAGCTTTTGTCGGATTTCATTGGACAGCCCATCAACTAACGCGAACTCCAAATCACTTGGTATGGTCATCGCTTCATGACGATGTAAGCGATCAACGTCTTGTTGCTGACGCTCGATATAACCCGCGTATTTACACTGAATGGCAATTTGATGCGCCACCACCTCAGCAACTGGCGAGGGCGCCGGAGCAATACGATTCAGCGCGTCGTAATCGAGCTCGGGCCGCTTCAGTAACTCGGCCAATGAATATTCTCGACTGAGTGGTTTGGCGAGCAGGGTATCCAACTGTGCCGCTTCAGCACTACCCGCCTGAATAAAGGTTTGTTGCAGACGACGTTGTTCGGCCTGAATAGCATCACATTTATCGTTAAATTGCCGCCACTGGGTGTCTCCAATCAAATGCAGCTGCCGACCTATTGAGGTAAGACGAAGGTCGGCATTGTCCTCTCTGAGTTGGAGTCGATACTCGGCTCGAGAAGTAAACATACGATAAGGCTCTGTCGTGCCCAACGTCACCAAATCATCAATCAATACGCCCATGTACGCTTCATCGCGTCGAGGTTCCCATGCTGGCAAATCAGTGGCTTGCCGAGCGGCATTAATACCTGCGACTAAGCCCTGCGCTGCCGCCTCTTCATAGCCTGTGGTGCCATTAATTTGACCGGCAAAAAATAGTCCAGAAACCGACTTGGTTTCCAAGCTATGTTGCAAATCTCTGGGATCAAAATAGTCGTATTCGATAGCGTATCCAGGTCGAGTGATATTGACAGATTCCAACCCTTTGATTGACCGCACTAACGCCAGTTGAACGTCAAACGGCAATGATGTCGATATGCCATTAGGGTACAGCTCTGTCGAAGTCAGCCCTTCCGGTTCGATGAACAATTGATGAGAGTCTTTGTCTGCGAACCGATGAATTTTGTCTTCAATACTCGGACAATACCGCGGCCCAACGCCCTCGATGGTGCCAGAAAACAGAGGAGAGCGATCGAGCCCTGCTCGAATGATATCGTGAGTCTGCGAGTTGGTTTCGGTGATCCAACAACATCGCTGCGTTGGGTGATTCTGTCTATCGCCTTGGAGCGACATAACGGGTCGCGGCTCATCTCCCCACTGTTCTGTTAACACGCTAAAGTCAACGGTATTGGCGTCTAACCGAGGGGGGGTGCCTGTTTTTAAGCGCCCTACTCTAGGACACAGCTCTCTTAATTTGTCGGCCAAACCCAATGACGCTGCATCTCCCATCCTGCCACCACTGGATTGCGCTTCACCAACATGGAGCTTGCCGTGCAAAAAGGTACCCGCCGTTAGCACAACAGAAACGGCACGAAACGTAATGCCCGTTCGTGTTACGACGCCGGTAACGCGATCACCTGACAACAAGATATCTTCTACCGCATCTTGAAAAATGCTCAGGTTGGCAGTCTCTTGTAATGTGGTTCGCACGGCATTGCGATACAGCACACGATCGGCTTGTGCTCTTGTTGCTCTCACAGCAGGACCTTTACGCCCGTTCAGCACCCTAAATTGAATACCCGCTTGATCCGTAGCCTTGGCCATTAGTCCACCGAGGGCATCAATTTCCCTGACCAGATGACTCTTTCCAATACCACCGATCGCTGGGTTACACGACATTTGTCCCAAGGTGTCGATCGAATGAGTAATTAGCAAAGTACAAACACCAGCCCGAGCAGCAGCCAACGCCGCTTCGGTACCGGCATGTCCGCCGCCGATCACAATCACATCGTAAAGGTTTGGATGAGTGGTCATATAAGCGCACCGGCGCGTTATGGGCCGCACAGTATAGACGTGCGACAAGAGCCGATGGAATCTTGGTTTTGGTGAATCTGGTAAGAAATGTGATAAATCCTAAGGGGCATTACACAGCACTAAACACAGAATCGTGAGCAATAAAGCTTATTAATAATCATATTATTAAAGAGTAATAATCTTAATATTATAATTATTAATGCCTATCGTAATGGGTGATAACCGCAAAATACTTATGCTTAACAAGGATTTAAGGAACTGGAAGTGTTTTGATAAGTCCTTTGTTAGCACTGCTTGAACTGTTGGTAGCCAGAGGATAAAAATAAGGCTAATCCGCAGCTTCTCACGATGCTTATTTGTCCTCAGTTTATGACGATTGTTATCCCCAAGGTTTCGAGAAAATGATGCGCTCTTTTGAATCGGTTATCCAAAATGGGGTTTGATGTGGATAATGAGTGAGTAATCAGTGGGCAGATAGAGCGGTTGTGCAGCCGTGATGGGCCTTATTTGCCAATGCAAAAGGACGCGAAAATTTCACCGAGTAAGTCATCAGCCCCAAAGGAGCCGGTAATGGTTCCCAGCCGCTCATGAACATCCCTTAAATCCTCTGCTAAGAGTTCACCTTCGCCACAGGCGTTAAATTGAGTAATGGCCTGTTCCAGTAGCTCAGTCGTCTGTTGAAGCGCCACCACATGACGTTCGCGGGCGCTAAAAGCAGACGTCATGCCAGTATCGGTCAATCCCAAGCACCCAACGATGAGTTGTTCGAGCGCAGCAATACCCTCTCCCGTTGTTGCTGAGACGCCTACTGCGTTGCCGTGGGTCAACTCGCTATTAAAGGCGCCTGCTGGCCGTCCTGACAGATCAATTTTATTGTAAACGCAGATCGATGGGGTTTCTGATGACGTTAATACCGTAGCAGTGTTCGTGGCGGTATCATCTATCACTTCTAAAACGATGTCCGCTCTGTGTAATTCATTGTGAGCGCGATGAATGCCCTCTTTTTCAATTTCGTCGCGAGCATCGCGGATGCCTGCGGTATCGGAGAACTCAATGGCAATACCTTGAACAGTAATAGTTTGTCTAATGACATCTCGCGTTGTGCCAGGGATATTTGTCACGATGGCAATGTCATCCTTTGCGAGGCAGTTTAATAAGCTGCTTTTGCCCGCATTCGGAACACCAGTGATCACGATCTGGGCGCCTCGATTCATGAGTGCACCTTGCCGTGCAGAGACCAGTAGGCGATGTAAAGCGTGTTGCAATGCTGACAACGTATCGGCCACTTTGCCCTCTGCTAAAAAGTCGATCTCTTCTTCGGGAAAGTCTATTGCGGCTTCTATATATACGCGCAGCTGGATTAACTGCGCGGCGATGTCAGTCACCGCAGTCGAAAAGGCACCTCTCAGTGAGGCGCTGGCTTGCCGCGCTGCACGTCGCGTCGGTGCATCGATAAGATCTGCTAGGCCTTCTGCTTGAGTAAGATCCATTTTGTTGTTGAGAAATGCGCGCTCAGAAAATTCGCCGGGGCGCGCCAAGCGAGCCCCCGCATTGAGGCAAATTTCAAGCAACATATCGGCGATGACAACGCCACCATGGCCATGAAGCTCGGTCACATCTTCACCAGTAAAAGACGCGGGTCCGACAAAGTAAAGGACGATACCTTCGTCGATGGCAATGTTGTTTTGATCAAAAAAACGGGAATATATTGGGGTACGAGGTGTTAAAGGCCTCTGTGTTACGTGTTCTCCTATGGACTTTGCTGCTGGGCCAGATAAACGGATAACGCAGATACCACCGCGACCACTCGGTGTGGCAATCGCAACAATGGTATCGCTATCAAGTGCGTGACTGTCGGTCTTCAATGAGATGAGTTCCTGGCAAACCTTAAGCGGTGCCGCGATCAATGCTTCGATTGATGATGTATTGCTGGCCCATAGACAACAGGTTGTTGCAGAGCCAGTAAAGTACTAAGCCTGCGGGAAACCACAGGAAAAAGAAGGTAAAAACAATTGGCATCCACTGCATAATTTTAGCCTGCATAGGGTCGGGTGGAGCCGGGTTTAACTTCTGCATGTAGTACATGCTCGCGCCCATTAAAATAGGTAGCACGAAATAAGGATCCATCACTGACAAGTCCGTTATCCAAAGTGCGAACGGTGCTTGGCGGAGTTCGACAGACTCCATTAACACCCAGTAAAGCGCAATAAAAACAGGCATTTGCACTAAAATAGGCAAACACCCGCCTAAAGGATTAATTTTCTCTTTTTTGTATAGCTCCATCATCGCCTGTGATTGTTTTGCTTTGTCGTTGGCATACTCTTCTTTGATGGCAGCCATGCGAGGCTGCACTTTGCGCATTCTTGCCATGGACTTATAACCCGCGGCAGAGAGCTTAAAGAAGGCCAGCTTTACCAACAGCGTCAGACAAATGATGGCGACGCCCCAGTTGATAACGACAGACTGAATGGTGGTGAGCAGCCAAAACAGCGGCTGGGCAATCCACCATAGCCAACCGTAATCGACAACTAAGTCTAAGTGTGGGGCGAGATCACCCAGAACGCGTTGGTTTTTAGGCCCGACATAAAGCCGATTAATAATACGGGTTGTTTCGCTGGGGGCGATGCTAAGTGCCGGACCGGTGTAACCGACGATATTGAACCCAGCACGAGTTTGTCGCGTGCTGTAGCGGTAAGTGGCCGTATCGTCTGGTACCCATGCCGTGACGAAATAGTGTTGCAGCATGGCAACCCAGCCACCCGTAATATCCGCCTTGAAAGGCTCGTCCGCCATGTCATCAAAGTCAAATTTTGCAAATCGCTGATCCGGCTGAGTTAACGCGGCGCCCAAAAAGGGCTGCATGCCCATGCTCGAGTCATTGTTCGCCGGTGCGGGCGAGGTATCCCGTTTGATTTGCGCAAAAGGAGTGATTTGAACGGTATTAGACGTGTTATTGGTTGCTTCGTGCAGCACGGTGATGGTGTGGCTGCCGGCCTCAAAAACAAACACTTTTCTAACGGTGACCGCGCTCGTTTTGTCGTTGAAGGTGAGCACAACCTCTAAGGGCGACAGGCCTGTTTGCTGATAATCGGTGCGCTCAGCGCGGTAAAGCGCGCGGTTAGGCCTATCAATACCATCAGGACCTACTAAGCCTGATTGAGCAACATAGGTTCGCTGTGAATTACGTTCTAGCAATACAAAGGGATCCGATGTGTCTTCGAGAGTCTTAGGAAAATCCTTAAACCCAGCGCCAACAACATCCCCGCCTTGCAGATCAATCATGACCTCAAGTACGTCGGTGTGTACGGTAACGAACCGCTGCTGCACGCCGGCATCTGTCGTGCTCAGCGGCTCAGGAGCCGATAAGCTAGCGTCCGGTGACGCCGGTAAATCAGGATCTAAGATATCAGCAGATGGCGCGACATCTTGAGGTGCTGCTTGAGAAATTGTCGCGCTTGGCGCAAAAGCGTCGACCATGGGGACTTGAGGTCTCTGCGCAGAGTCTTGCTCGGCGCTGTAGCGAGTCCATTCTCCCAGCAGCATAAAACCCAGTAGGGCGCTGGCAGCTAAAAGGGCATATCGCTGGATATCCATGGTGACGGTCTCAGTTGTGTTCGTGGGGCTGCGGTGTGCTTGGGACGGGATCATACCCACCCTCGCAGCCGGGTTGGCAACGCAGCAAACGGTGTACTGTAAGCCAGCACCCCGTCACTGCACCATGAGTTCTTAGCGCATCGATGCCGTATTGTGAGCAAGTCGGAAGAAAGCGGCAACGCCTACCGAGCCAGGGGCTGAGGGTTAGTTGGTATCCGCGAATCACCATGGCGAAGGCGTTGGCAACGTGTTGATCGATTGTTTTTAGCCAGCCCATTGACGGTCCGCCGTTGCGTTAATTTGATGCCACAACTTTGCAATGTCCAGCCATACAGCGGGGTTGTCGAGCTCGTCAGCAGGTGATCGAGCCAACACGACCAAGTCCATTGAGCGTCCCAGCGGTGTCAGCCTAAACTGTTCTCTAACGATCCGTTTAATACGATTTCTCCGCGAGGCGAGACGGATATGCTTTTTTGCCACAATGATGCCGATACGAGACGGTCCGTCGTTATTTTCTACGGCTAATAAAAGAAACGCTTTACTGCTGGCCTTGACGTTAGGACCATCAAAGACGCGGCGATAGTGGCAGGGTTGCGAGAGTCGTGCTTTAAGCGGAAAGGACGGCATGCGCTGATACTGCGCCTTGTCCGTTGGGGTCAAGCAGACAGGCTGTGTCGACCTCGAGCGCGGCGACGTGCCAACACTTTCCGGCCAGCTTTGGTTGCCATTCTGGCGCGGAAGCCGTGACTGCGCTTGCGCTTGAGTACGCTGGGTTGAAATGTACGCTTCATGACACAAACCTTCCTAAATGGATTCTGGCTCGCGCGTTACGGTAGTAGGCGCTTTGGCAGAATCGAGCCAATTCGTTTTCGGGCGCGGAGTATAGGAGTAGCTGAGGGGCTTGGCAAGACCCAAACAGAAGCCCGCAGATATGTTAAAGCTGCTCGAGAAAAATAAATGCTCCACCGGCAACCGACCCAGTTTATCACCCGCCGCGACCTCGATGAGGCATGCGTAACCTAATGATATCGCTGCCCTATTGATAATTTGGTGGC
>CAJWWJ010000014.1 GCA_913048575.1 uncultured Halieaceae bacterium | reverse complement strand
CTGCGCAGATTGAAAAATAACTTACGCTGAGCCTTGGTCGTTGCCACCTTGACGATACGCCAGTTACGCAAAATATATTCATGCATCTCTGCCTTGATCCAGTGCACCGCGAAGGATACGAGCCGTACGCCTTTGGTCGGATCAAAACGCTTAACCGCCTTCATCAGGCCGACGTTGCCCTCCTGAATCAGATCCGCCTCGGCAAGACCATAGCCAGAATAGCTGCGCGCGATATGCACCACAAAACGTAGGTGAGCAAGTACTAACTCTCTAGCAGAGTCAACGCACTCCTCATAAAAAAGGCGCTCAGCCAATGCTTTCTCGCGCTCTGGAGACAGCAGTGCAATGCCACTGACGGCCTGCACGTACGCTGACAAATTGGCGCCCGGCGCCATATTCAGTACGGCGCTATTGGGCACGGCTAATGCTCGCTGTGTCTCAGTCATTTTCTGGCCTCCTGTAGGCTCTTGCCCGTATTTTAGCACTCTCACCCCGAGAGTGCTAAACCCAAAAAATTACCGATTTTACGAGGAAGTCAGCGATACCAATTGCCGAACATAACGCCCTGCGGCCAGCCGAGCACTCAATAACCCGAGGGATCCACCCAATACAGTCAAACTCATCGGGTATAACGCGCCTGGAACGCGCATTGTTTGAGGGCTCTCGTACAACAAGAATAGCGTGTTCACCGGCCCGGTCAGCCACCAGGTCATGATCATTAGCAATAGCGCAGCAACCATGCCGCCGCCCACGCCGTACCAAAGACCTAGATACAAAAAGGGCCTTCTTGCGAATGCTGGTGAACCACCAATAAGATGCACTACCAAAATTTCGTCTTTGCGGGCCTCGACCGCCAAACGCAAGGTATTACCCAACACCAGC
The DNA here is from genome assembly GCA_913048575.1 of uncultured Halieaceae bacterium. GTDB lineage: Bacteria > Pseudomonadota > Gammaproteobacteria > Pseudomonadales > Halieaceae > Luminiphilus. Next base: position 20,463 of record CAJWWJ010000014.1, on the reverse strand, counting down.
ACCGCGCCCATCAGCATCACTGCACCTAAACCCAGCACCCAACGCCATCCCGCCTGCAGTGCGGTCTCTAAGCGCGCGACCCAGCGTGTATCCACGATCACTCGATCAACACCTGACAACGTCTGCACCCGCTGACCCAAGTCAGTCATCGCGGCCGCCGACAAGGCGGGCCCGGGCATCACAATTAACGTATGGGGTAGCGGGTTGCGTGCCAGCGACCCCACAACTGTCGCCAACTCGGTCTGCTGAATGAACTGAGACAAGGCCAGCTCTCGATCCAGCAGCACAACATCATCAATATCTGGCCAGCTCTTCAAGGTGCGCTGTAATTGTTCAGCCACCGGCAACTCGCTATCGCCGGTTAACAACACCGATAATTGGGGAGATCGATCCACTCCCCCCGCGACGGCACTCAGGTTATCTAGGGTGAGCAACAGCGTGCTGGGTAATGCCAATGAAATGGCAATCACCAACCACGTGACAGCCGTCACAACGGGTTGAACAACTAATTTCTGCCAACTATTGCTAGCGGCGGCACGGTGCTGTGCACGCCAAGCCGGCCAAGCGCCCCAATGCCCCTGGTCTCGTTTTTGCGGCTGCGTCACGCTACCCCGGCCTGCATTAATTGTCCCGCTGCAAGCGTCATCAACCGATGACGCGATCGCGCAATCAATGACAGGTCGTGCGTCGCCACCAATACGGTGACCCCCACTTGGTTAAAGGCTTCAAACAGCGTCATGATTTCTGCAGAGAGCGCTGGATCGAGATTCCCTGTGGGCTCATCCGCAATCAAAAATTCTGGTCGCGCCACGACCGCGCGCGCAATCGCTACCCGCTGTTGCTCCCCGCCGGAGAGTCCATTTGGATCCGCTCGTTCCTTTGCTAACAGCCCCACCTTGTCCAAGGCCGCCCGCACTCTCCGGTTCGCGTCATGGGGAGAAAATCCAGCAATTTCAAGAGGTAAGGCAATATTGTCACGGACGTTGCGGTCGAAGAGTAGTCGGTGCTCTTGAAATACCACGCCGAATCGACGCCGGTAATGCCCTACCGCATTTCCCTGAATCTGCTGGGTAGATTGCCCATCGACGAGAATCTGACCGCCGGTGGGCCTGTCCAGTAACAACAAAAGGCGCAATAACGTGCTTTTACCCGCCCCAGAATGGCCGGTTAGCAGCGCCATTTCACCGTCATCGATCTGTAAATTCAGATTGCGCAGTGCGTCTTGTTGCCCAAAACGACGGCTGACGCGGTCAAATTCAATCATCAGCAACGCCCGCTACTGATCATCTAGCAATCCATCAACGAAATCTTGAGCCGAAAAGTCCCGCAAATCCTCCGCTTTCTCGCCGATACCAATGAAACGAATCGGACGCTTCAGTTTATTCGCGATCGCAAACAGCACTCCGCCTCTGGCAGTGCCATCCAGCTTTGTCACGGCAACCCCCGTAATACCAACGGTCTGGTCGAACTCTAGCGCCTGCGAAACCGCATTCTGACCCGTTCCCGCATCCAACACCAAGAGTGTTTCGTGCGGCACCGCAGGATTTTGCTTACGCATGACCCTGACCACTTTTGCCAACTCATCCATAAGATGGGATTTATTCTGTAAGCGGCCCGCCGTATCCGCAATCAAAACATCAACCCCTCTTGCGGTCGCCGCTTGCAGTGCATCGTAGAGCACCGATGCACTATCGGCACCCGTGTGCTGCGCAACCACGGGAACATTGTGTCGCTGACCCCAGGCCTCGAGCTGCTCAACCGCTGCGGCGCGGAAAGTATCACCCGCAGCTAGCATGACACTGCGGCCCTCCCGTTGATATCGATGAGCTAGCTTGCCAATGGTGGTTGTTTTCCCCGCGCCATTGACCCCCACGACCAGGATCACAAAAGGACGATGGCCCTCTGTTTTCAGAGGCACTTCTTGATCAACCAGCAACTCCACGAGGGTCGCTTTTAATGCAGACATGACCGTTTCCGTCGCAGACAGCGATTTCCGATCAAGACGCTGACGCAAAAGCTCAAGAACATGCGCTGATGTCTCAAGGCCCAGATCAGCCATAATCAACTGCTCTTCAAGGGCCTCCATCAAAGCCGGATCAAGCTGCTTTTTTCCCAAAACCAGACTGGCCAAGCCCTCTGATAGCTGGCTGCGACTGCGGCCTAGCCCCGCTCGTAACCGCTCAAACATGCCGGGCTCTGCAGACTTGACAGGCAGCACCGCTTCGCGATCATCCGCAGCAGCCGAAGAGCCGCTTGCTGCTAGCCCATCCTGCTGCGCTACCGGCACTGCGGCCGCCTCCGAGGACTGCTCGTCCACCACGACTTCCTGACCCTTGGGTTGAGACCCAGACTCAGTCTTGGCGCGACGTTTGAATAACTTCATGATTCATCGTTCTCATTTAGGAGGGCCTAACTAGGCAGTTGGGACGCGCTCGATACTGCCGCAGAGATAGTCTAGCATTCCAACAATGAGGTGCCAGCATGAGCAAACGTGACCGCCCACTGGGTCAACCACAACTTCGTGTCATCGGTGGAGATTGGCGCGGCCGCAAGCTCGGCTTCCCGAGTAAGGGTAGCCTCAGGCCCACCACTGATCGAGTGCGGGAAACCCTGTTCAACTGGCTGGCCCCCATGGTGGTAGAGGCTCAATGCCTCGACCTATGCGCCGGATCGGGCGCACTGGGAATCGAGGCACTATCGCGCGGCGCCCAACGCTGCGACTTTGTGGATACAGATCAACAAGCCATTGACGCCATTGAAAAAAATCTTCGCTCATTGGGCGCCACTGAACGGGCGACACTGCGCACCTGCCGGGCAGACACCGTGCTCACCGGGGATGTCCGATGGGACATTGTTTTTGTTGATCCTCCCTTTGAGGCCGCTCTGGGCAATAGCCTCCTCAATCGTCTTGCCGCCTCACAGTGCCTGCAGGAGGGCGGCTTGGTGTACTTTGAAACGCGGCGCTCGGCACCCGAAACAGTCCCCGAACAGCGCTACGAGGTCTACCGAGAAAAGACGGCGGGCGACGTGTGTTTCCAGCTTCTGAGATTTCGTTCAGCATAGCCTTGTCGGCGTTTGTTCGCCTCTCCAGACTTGTGTAGGCTGGCAATTCAGCATGAAAGGAGCGACTTGTGCTAACCCATACCGTGGTATACCCAGGGACTTTCGATCCGATCACGAATGGCCACGTAGACCTCGTCGAGCGCGCAGCCAAATTGTTTGAACGCGTGGTCGTAGCAGTGGCAACCAGTGAAAAGAAAACGCCTTTGTTTTCGCTCGAGGCGCGAGTCGAGCTGGCCCAAACAGCGCTGGGGCACGTGAGCGCTGTCGAGGTCGTCCCTTTTAACGGACTGCTGATCGATTTCGTCCGTCAATACGATTCTCATTGCGTGTTGCGTGGCCTTCGTGCTGTTGCTGACTTTGAATACGAGTTTCAGCTTGCCAACATGAATCGCGCAATGAGTCCCTCATTTGAGAGTGTCTTTCTCACGCCCAGCGCAGAGCTTTCCTACATCTCGTCGTCATTGGTTCGAGAAATCGCTGCATTAGGGGGAGATGTCAGTCGCTTTGTTCCAACTAATGTCGCCGAGGCACTCAGGGGCACCCAGTCATAAAGCACGCTACTTGCGCCACTCGGCGCAAGTAGCAACCGAGCGATTAACGCTGGCATTTAACGCAAAACACCGTGGCTCTCCCACCTTGACGTAGATCTCGCAGCGATGCGCCACAGGCGCGACAGGGCTGCCCGCCTCGGCCATAAACGCGGAGTTGTTGCGCGAAATAACCCGGCGCACCGTCTCCGCCGACAAAATCTCTAAGCGTGGTACCCCCAAGCTCAATAGCCTCACCTAGTACTCGCTTAATCGTGGTCGCAAGCACGTCGTAACGTGCCTCCGCAATGCGGCTTGCGGCCCGCGCGGGGTGAATGCCCGCCAAAAATAGGGCTTCGTTAGCATAGATATTACCGACGCCCACAACCACTTTGCCATTCATAACGAACTGTTTGATCGGCACATGCCGCTTACGAGAGAGTTGATATAAATAATGACCGCTGAACGCGTCAGTGAGCGGCTCAGGCCCCAATGAGTCCAATAGGGGATGGGACGCGCCTTGCAACCAGTGGAAGCTGCCAAAGCGCCTAGGATCGTGATAGCGCAGACACCATTCGTTGTCGAGCACAATGTCGATATGGTCGTGAAACATCGGCGGAGTATCAGCCAACATCAGCCTTAAGCTGCCCGACATACCCAAGTGGACCATCAACGTGCCTCGATTGGTTTCGAGCAGGAGATATTTTGCCCGCCTGCTCACGCCAATGAAGTGCGCTCCCGCCAAAAGCTTGTTCAGTGTGGGTGGCACCGGCCAGCGTAACCTGGGTTCGCGCACAATGACTTGGGCAATCACTCGCGACATGATGTGGGGCGCAATGCCCCGACAAGTAGTCTCTACTTCTGGAAGTTCCGGCATATTCCGTTTGGGCAGCGCAAATGGCGCCCCTCGCTGTCTATCAGCGTCACGACGGCGAGGCTCATGAAAACCCGGCACCTAAACAAAAACCCCGGCCAATCGCCGGGGTTTCGAAGGTAGCGCCATGCATTACGCTTACTTAATTTTGGCTTCTTTGTAGATCACGTGCTTGCGCGCGACTGGATCATACTTTTTCATCTCAAGTTTATCCGGCATGGTGCGCTTGTTCTTGTCGGTCGTGTAAAAATGTCCCGTACCCGCCGTTGAATTCATTCTAATTTTTTCACGCATTTTTAAATCCTCAAACCTTCTCGCCGCGGGCGCGCAACTCTGCCAACACAACATCAATACCGCGCTTATCGATAATGCGCATGCCTTTGGAAGTGAGCCGCAACGATACGAAACGATTCTCGCTCTCCACCCAGAAACGGTGGTTATGTAAATTTGGCAGGAACCGACGCTTAGTACGATTCTTTGCGTGGGAAACGTTGTTACCGGTCGCGGGACGCTTTCCCGTTACCTGACAGACACGTGACATGAGACTACCCGTGAAGATAAACAAAAGGGCGCGTTTTATACCAGAGGGCCATTGACGGTGCAAGCCATCTGCTCTCGGACGCCCCTGAAGTGTGCAAAAACCCCTGCAAATGCTAGTGTGCTGGCACATCAGTAACGAGGTGGGGCCGATGGGTCTGTTGCACCAACGTCACATTATCGTGGCCATCAGCGGGGGTATCGCGGCTTATAAAGGCGCTGAGCTCGTGCGTCTGCTCAAAAAGCAGGGCGCCGTTGTGCGAGTGATCCTGTCACGGGGTGCAAAAGAATTTATCACGCCGCTGACGCTGCAAGCCCTGTCTGGCGAACCGACTCATAGCGAACTGCTTGATGAAACGGCCGAAGCCGGTATGGGCCACATTGAACTGGCTCGCTGGGCTGATCTGGTGGTGATCGCCCCCGGGACCGCAGACGTCATTGCCAGGCTCGCCCAGGGCAGAGCAGACGACTTACTGACCACAGTGGCGCTGGCCACACCTGCGCCAGTCGCGGTGGCACCGGCAATGAACCAGCAAATGTGGGCTCACGAAGCGACCCAGAGTAACCTCGAGCAACTCGTCGGTCGGGGCATTCAGATCATTGGCCCGGATGCGGGGGAGCAGGCCTGCGGTGACGTGGGTCCTGGTCGTCTCCTTGAGCCAGACGCGATTGCAAACGCGCTATCCGAACAGTTCGAATCGCGCTTATTGGACGGCAAGCGAGTGGTGATTACCGCAGGGCCTACGGTTGAGGCAATCGATCCTGTGCGTTATCTCAGTAATCACAGCTCAGGGAAAATGGGTTATGCGTTGGCTCGCGCCTGTGCTGACGCGGGTGCTGCGGTGACCTTGATCACAGGTCCCGTCTCCTTAGCGCCTCCCAGCCGGGTCACGGTGGTGCCCGTTACCAGCGCAATCGAGATGCATGACGCCACCGTGCACTGTGCACCGAACGCCGATATTTTTATCGGTGCGGCGGCAGTGTCTGATTATCGGCCCGAATCAGCCGCACCGGAAAAACTGAAAAAAGCGGAGGGGCAAGACCGGGTCATCACGCTCGTGCAAAACCCCGACATCATCGCTACGGTGGCAAAACTGTCGCAACGGCCCACCCTCATGATCGGCTTCGCGGCGGAGACCAATGACGTCATCGCTCATGCCCGGGAAAAGCGAGCCAAAAAAGGGCTGGACTATATCGTTGCGAATGACGTCAGCGACCCTGACACCACCTTTGGCTCAGACCAAAACGCGGTACACCTGATTGGTGAGGACGAAGCGCATTATTTGCCCTTGGCGACAAAGCAGGTGATTGCGGAACGCATTGTTAGTCTTGTTGCTCATCACCTTGCGGCAACAAGCCAGACATCAAGTTAAGTTCAACCAGGCGAGTTTGATGAACTGCGGCATCTTCACATTGCGTTTACGATTCGCCCGCATCATGCTCAGCGCTGCGTGACAGCACGAGAGCTCAGAGCATGTCCTTAAACCAAGGCGAGGCGGGTAATTTTGCGCGAATTCTGACGGAATCGCTGCCTTACATTCAACGCTTCACCGGAAAAACCTTCGTCATCAAGTTTGGTGGCAATGCCATGACCGACCCAGAACTCCACGAGAGTTTTGCGCGGGATGTCGTCTTGATGAAGCTGGTTGGCATGAACCCCGTCATCGTGCACGGGGGTGGACCGCAGATTGGCCAGCTGCTGGAGCGCCTCAATATCGAAACAGAGTTCGTTGATGGTATGCGGGTGACCGATGAACGAACGATGAATGTCGTGGAAATGGTGCTCGGCGCCACGGTGAACAAAGAAATTGTGGACAGCATTCACCGAAATGGCGGGCGAGCTATCGGTATGACCGGAAAAGATGGCCAGCTGATCCAAGCGCGAAAACTGTCAGGAGAATGGGGAGCAAACGGTCAGCCAGATATTGGTCAGGTGGGCGAAGTCTCCAGTATTGATACGGATCTGCTCTCTGTTCTGCGGGAGAGTGACTACATTCCGGTTATTGCGCCAGTGGCGGGCGGCCCCGATGGGCAAACTTATAATATCAATGCTGATTTGGTAGCCGGCAAGCTGGCCGAGGTGCTGCAAGCGGAAAAGCTGATACTGCTCACCAACGTGTCTGGCCTCTTAGACGCAGAGGGAAAAACGCTCACCGGACTGTCTACCGAGCAGGTGCAAGAACTTATTACGTCTGGTGTCATCCACAGCGGTATGCTGCCAAAGATTCAGTGTGCGTTATCAGCGGTCCATAATGGTGTCACCAGCGCGCATATCATTGACGGTCGAGTCTCTCACGCGGCGCTGCTGGAGATTTTTTCCGACGAAGGTATTGGCACGCTGATCAGCAACCAAAAGTAAATCCGCCGGCGACCGTTTGCACGGACGCTCGTGACTCTTTAGCATCAAGGCTCAATCTCAATTGCAGTAGCGTATGGCCGACGCAACCCAAACTAAAACACCTCAGCGCAAGGAACAGATACTGCAAGCCCTTGCAGAGATGCTCGAGGCAACACCCGACAATAAGATCACCACCGCAAAAATTGCGGCGGCTGTCGGCGTCTCAGAGGCTGCGCTTTATCGGCACTTTCCCTCCAAAACCAAAATGTTTGAAGCGTTAATTACCTTCGCAGAGGAAGCGCTGTTTGTGCGCATTGGGCGAATGAGCGAGGGGTCTTTGAGCGCCATAGAGCAGTGCCACGCCTTGGTGCGACTGTACTTAGAGTTTTGCGAAAAAAACCACGGCATCAGTCGGCTCCTGACTGGAGGCGCGCTGACGGGGGAATCGCGGCAGCTTCATCATCGCATCGCGCAACTCTATGAACGTCTCGAAACCCAACTGCGGCAATATTTGAGGGAAGCCGAACTGCGTGAGGGTTGTCGACCTCGGCTGCCTGTCAACACCGCAGCCAATCTGATGATGGCGTTTGCCGAAGGGCGCGTACACCAGTTTTGTCGCAGTAGTTTTAAGAACGGACCCACCGACAATTGGCAGGATCAGTGGGAGTGGTTGGGGGCAGACCTCATGCGCGCAGTACCTCCCGCGGCCAGTTCATAGCCCAACAGGGCCAGACTCGGCCAAACGCCATCATCACCGAGCGTTAACCTCCAGGCTTAGGCTAGCGCTGGATAACAAGCGCTAATGATAACGGCATGTCACGGTGGTCTATCGCCACAAAGCCCGCAACCCCCACCATTGGCAACCCGGACGTTAGCGGCCCATTCCCAGCGTCATACAGAAACGTAACGGTCCCGGTATCGCTGCAGCGCATCCCGATGCCCCATCGCTTCGGGGTTGTCCTCAACCCATTCGATAATGTCGTGGAGCGAGATGACGCTGATCACCTTAAATCCCCAATCTTGCTGAACTTGCTGCACGGCAGAGAGTTCCGCCGCGCCGCGCTCGCAACGGTCAAGGCCAATCAACACTCCGGCACCAGCTGCTCCAGCCGCTTCCAAAATAGCCATCGACTCTCTAATCGCTGTCCCTGCTGTCATCACGTCATCCACGATGAGTACCTTGCCCTCTAGCGGCGCGCCAACCACTTCGCCACCTTCCCCGTGCGCTTTAGCCTCCTTACGATTAAAGGCAAATGGCATATCGACGTGATGATGATCCGCCAACGCAATGGCGGTAGTCGCGACCAAAGGAATGCCTTTGTAAGCAGGCCCGAATAGCATGTCAGCCGGCAAATTGGCCGCCGTTAAAGCGGCCGCATAGCACCTACCAAGCTGGGCAAGTGATGATCCTAAAGCAAACTTACCCGCATTAAAAAAATAAGGGCTCAGGCGGCCCGACTTCAACTCGAACTCACCGAACTGCAACACGTTACAAGCGAGGGCTAAACGAATGAAGTCCTGACGGTACTGTTCCAAAGCTGTTGTCACCACCCACTCCAAAATACGGTTATCGACGAAAGGCGCCCCTTTGGCTTAATTCAGCACTTAGTTACGGTCTGGGTTGGGGCTTTGACGGTATACTATTGGAACTCAGACAATAGGACTAGCAATGAGAATTATCAGCCTCGTCGTCGAGGGGCTTGAACGCGCGGCGGAGTCCGGTTGCCTTGAGTGGTTGTGGACGCAAGACGCGGACATCATCTGTCTACAGGATACGCGTTGCTCTGAATACTCGCTGAGTGGTGACCGCTTTTTTCCAGCGCATTACCACCCCTATTTTCTCGATCACTTTGAGGATGCTCGGCTCAATGGCGTTGCGATTTACTGCAAAAAAATCCCGAAGGCGATCATATGGGGCCTGGGATTTGAGCAGTTTGATGCCCAGGGTCTGTACATACAGGCTGATTATGATCAGGTCAGTGTCGGCTCTGTCTTGGTCCCCAGTGCGCTCAGTGGGGAACAAGCGATGGCACATAAGCTGGCCTTTCTTAATCAATTAAGCCGCCACCTGGAGAAAGTGCGCCAAAAACGTCGCGGCTACATATTGTGTGGCGGGTGGGAGCTCATGGCACACCACGCTGACGCAGAGGAGGTCGGCACTGCTGGGAGTATCGTGGGCCTGTCACCCAACGAGCGAGGCTGGTTATTGGACCTTTACGATAGCGGCTACGCCGATGCTTTTAGAGTGATCGACGGCGAGCCCGATGCACTGACTTGGTGGCCTCATGGCGATGAGGCAGGCGGTATGCGAACCGATACCCATATTATCTCTGAGCTTTTGGTGAGTGCGGTCAAAAAAGTTCACATCTACGACGCACAGGTATTTTCACACCATGCGCCTGTCGTCATTGACTACGACATCACGCTTTAACCTTTACTCAGGGCCTCTCGTTGTGCAGCGTTAATATCTGCCCCCGCGGCGGTAGCGAGTTGCAGTAATTCGGTCAATTCGGCTTGTGTAAAGGTGGCACCTTCGGCGGTGCCCTGCACTTCAACCAACCCACCACTCTCTGTGAGCACCACATTCATGTCACTGTCAGCCCGAGAATCCTCAGCATAATCAAGGTCTACCACGGGCATGCCCCGCCAGACCCCCACAGAAACGGCGCTAATCAGGTGCTTTAACGGATCACCCGACAGATCTCCAGATCGCTGCAGGCCATTGAGCGCGTCTACAACGGCGACGCAAGCCCCCGAAATCGCTGCCGTCCGAGTGCCGCCATCCGCCTGAATGACGTCGCAATCTATCGTGATCGTGCGCTCACCCAGTAATGTCAGATCTAATGCGGCGCGCAGAGATCGGCCAATCAGACGCTGAATCTCTACTGTACGGCCACTCTGCTTACCACGCGCGGCCTCACGGTCCATGCGTGAACCGGTGGACCGCGGCAACATACCGTATTCTGCGGTCAGCCACCCCTCGCCCTTACCGCGTAAAAACCGCGGTACACCTGCCGTCACGCTGGCGGTGCAGATCACTTTAGTCTGGCCAAAACTCACCAGCACTGAGCCCTCAGCATGGCAAGTGAAGCCTCGCTCAAACTGTATTGGTCGCATTGCGTTAGGTGCTCGACCACTAGGTCGATCAGATGCTGCCGCCATGGCGGGTCTCCAAGTCTCAGTAACAGTTAACAACCCCCCGGCTACTGTTACACTTCACTGCGTCCATAGCTGGAGCGATGCGGTGACTCAGAGTATGACGGGCTTTGCCCGGGGGAGTGTAACAACCGAGGGCTTAACGGTCACTGTAGAGTGCCGTTCGGTTAATAATCGTTACCTCGATTTACACTTTCGAATGCCAGAGACATTGCGCGAGTATGAGCCGCAAATGCGAGCACAGATCAGCCAATCCTTCGCCCGAGGGAAACTCGAGCTATCCGTGCAATACCAGCAAAACAAGACGACATCTGAGGCCGCGTTAGATACCGATCACCTGAACACGTTGCAGGCGGCATTGAAGCAAATTTCAACGTTCTTTCCGGATGCCGAAGCGCCAAACCAACTGACGTTATTGCAGGCACCCGGTGTCCTAAGCGAGCGTCCGATAGCAGTCGAAACGCTCATTTCAGCGACCACTGCGGCGCTCAAGCAATGCCTCGAGACACTGTCGCAGAACCGCCGAGAAGAGGGTGCAAAATTAGCCGCCATGGTGTCAGACCGAGGAGAGCTTATCAGGGCTTTGCTCCTCTCGCTCCGGCAACAACTGCCAGCACTTCAGCAAGCCCATCGGGAAAAGCTGCTCGCTCGAATGGCGTCATTAGAACTCACAGCAGACGCTAAGCGTTTAGAGGAAGAAATTGTCTACGTCCTGCAGCGTGCGGATGTGGAGGAGGAAATGGACCGCCTCGATGCTCACTTAGACGCCATTAATGCGGCGTTAATCGGAACAGTGCCCTGCGGCAGAAAACTCGATTTCTTGATGCAGGAGCTCAATCGTGAGGCCAACACACTCGCCTCTAAATCAACTGCTTTAAACACCACTAACACCGCCATAGAGTTCAAGGTACTCATTGAGCAGATGCGCGAGCAAATTCAGAATATCGAGTAGATGACACCCATGAATAAAACCATTTCGCGAGGCCAATTACTGATTATTTCGGCGCCCAGTGGTGCTGGAAAAACCTCTTTAATTCGAGCGCTGATAGAAAATGATCGTCGTATCGAAGTGTCTGTCTCGCATACGACGCGGCCCCAGCGCCCCGGCGAAATTGAAGGTGTTAATTATTTTTTTGTGGCATCTGAGACCTTTCAAAGACTACGAGACGACGGCGCATTTTTCGAATGGGCCGAAGTGTTCGGACATTGTTATGGCACCAGCACAGCACAATTGGACGCGCGCCTGAAGCAAGGCGCTGATGTGATTCTAGAAATCGACTGGCAAGGGGCCCAGCAAGTGCGGAGCCTATTACCGGACAGCGCATGGATCTTTATCCTGCCTCCCTCAGTGGCGTCCCTCAAGACGCGATTGCGCGAACGGGGGCAGGATACTGACGCCACCATTGATCTCCGCATGCAGGCAGCCCAGGATGAAATGTCACACTGCGACGAAGCAGACTATCTCGTTATCAATGATGTCTTCGACACCGCACTGATGGAACTTCAAGCTATTATCAGCGCAGCAAGGTTGCGTACTGGACGCCAACAGACCACTCACACCACCCTGCTGAGGGATTTATTGGCCCCCGAAACAACGACACCGTAAGACATGTCGGCAAATTTACACTCAAGGGTGGGTTCGCCCGTCCTACCTGGGGTATACTGCGCGGCCGCATTTTATAGCGGCGCAGATCAGGAGGTCACGCTGACATGGCGAGAATTACCGTAGAAGATTGTTTGGATAACGTCGAAAACCGATTTGAGCTCGTTATGCTTGCCTCTAAGCGAGCACGCCAACTTGCCACTGGCGGTCGCGATCCATTAGTGGAAGACGAGTCAGACAAAGCCACTGTCATTGCACTGCGCGAGATCGCTGAAGGACTGATTACGCCCGAGGTATTGGCTCGAGAGAGTGAGATCGAGGCAGAAGAAGAGCTCGCAGCCACATTTGAGACGCCGATTCTCTAATTTGGAGGGTCGCTAGCGATGGTAGCCATTACGCGCCAAACGCTCAGTAGACCGCTCCTCGGGCCCGCATCGTATCTGGCGTCCCGAGGCAAACTACCCCTAAGCACTAGCACTGGACACGCTGCCCACAGCTCCCTGGCAGCGTTCGAGCAATTAATCGCCGACTATTTACCGTTAGAGCAGGTAAAACTAGTCCGGCGAGCCTATTACTACTCTGAGCAAGCACATTACGGCCAAACACGACGCAGTGGTGAGCCTTATGTCACACACCCGCTCGCAGTGGCCTGCGTTTTGGCGCGTATGCATATGGACGCGCAGAGCCTGATGGCCGCGCTGCTTCATGACGTCATCGAGGATACCGGCGTCACCAAAAAAGATATTGGCGCGCAATTTGGTTCGGATGTCGCCGATCTGGTGGACGGTGTGAGCAAATTGACCCACGTCGAGTTCGACTCAGCCGAGCAAAGACAAGCCGAAAACTTTCAGAAAATGACCTTGGCGATGGCCAAAGATATCCGCGTCATTTTGGTCAAGCTGGCTGATCGACTCCACAATATGCGGACCCTCGGGGTGCTGAATCGTGAAAAGATAAAGCGCATCGCGACCGAAACACTCGACATTTACGCCCCTATTGCAATGCGCCTGGGAATGAATGAGATTCGCCTAGAGTTCGAAGATTTAGGGCTCAAGGCCCTCTATCCTATGCGTGCAAGAAGACTCGAAGCGGCGCGCAAGGCAGCCAGTGGGAACCGAAAGCAGCTTATTGAGCAAATTCGTGGGCAACTGAGCCAAACACTCGAACGTGAAGCGTTGACCGCAACGGTCATCGGTCGCGAAAAACACCTTTACAGCATCTACCAAAAAATGAAAGCGAAGCGAAAATCCTTTGCTGACGTCATGGATATCTTTGCCTTTCGGCTCATCGTCGACTCCGTCGATGACTGCTATCGCGCACTAGGCATGGTCCATAGCCTCTATAAGCCCGTACCCGGTGAATTCAAAGACTATATTGCGATCCCCAAGGCCAATGGCTATCAGTCGCTGCACACCGTTTTAAAAGGCATGCACGGCGTGCCGATTGAAATTCAGATTCGCACGCACGAAATGGAAGATATGGCGAATAATGGGATCGCGGCTCACTGGCTCTATAAAAGCGAAGAGGGCAGTGCCAGCATATCGCATGCCCGAGCACGAGAATGGGTGCAAGGCCTGCTCGAAATGCAGCAACGCGCAGGAGACTCACTGGAATTCATCGAGAATGTGAAAATCGATCTGTTCCCCGACGAGGTTTATGTCTTCACACCGCGCGGCGATATTCTTGAGCTACCAAAAGGCTCATGTGGTATCGACTTTGCCTACGCGGTGCATACCGACATCGGTAACCACTGCGTTGCCGCGCGGGTCAGTAACCAGCTAGTCCCCCTTTCAGAACCATTAGAAAGCGGTGCGACGATTGAAATTGTCACCTCACCGACTGGAAGACCAAGCCCCTCTTGGTTGAATTGGGTCGTCACCGCTCGCGCCCGTACCCATATCCGCCACTTTTTGAAGGATCAACGGCGCGATGACTCTCTCGCACTAGGCAAAAATCTGCTCGACCGCGCGCTGATGGCTCACGACACTCGCCTCAGCGCCATTGACGACGCAACGATGCACACTGCCTTAGCCTCATTGGGCAAAGCGGATATCGATGCTCTAGTCATTGACGTCGCCCTAGGTAACACATTGCCCCATATCGCCGTGGCACACCTAACTAATCGTTACGATGATGCCGCCGTGAATGGTGAGGGCGCCACGCTCGGCATCCGTGGGACGGAAGGCGTGGGCGTGGCATATGCAAAGTGCTGCTGCCCGTTGCCGGGAGATGCCATTCAAGGATACCTAGGGCAAGAACGCGGATTAGTCGTTCACCGTGATAGCTGCCGCAACTTGGTCGACCTAAGAGAACAACGCGATCGACTCATGTCATTACACTGGGATGAGGATATTGATCGTACTTACCCCGTTGGCCTTCGGGTTCAAGTGGAAAATCGCCGTGGCATGATTGCGGTATTAGCCACCCGGCTCAGCAGTATTGGACTGAACATCGAGCGCATTGCAACACAAAACAAAGACATCCAGTTCACCTTTGTCGATTTAGAGCTACAAGTTAGCAGCCGCATCCATTTAGCAAGAGTGATGAAGCGCATCAGAATAATCGAGGGTGTGCTCAAAGTGACGCGGAGCGCGCGGCGATAAAACCACTCACACCTAACGACTCTCCTCTTCTGGTCAAGGCTTACCCATCTTGCGTCGCTAGAAGGTTCGTTATTCAATACTCACCAATCGTTTATATCAGGAGGCTGCCGTGTCGAACCGAGCCATCATCACAACCCCATCCGCACCGCAGGCGATAGGCCCCTACTCACAAGGCATCAAGGTCGGCAACACCGTTTGGATATCCGGACAGATTCCACTCGATCCCAATACAATGTCGCTGGTATCAGGCGATATTACTGCCGAGACCAAGCAGGTGTTCGCCAATCTTTCCGCAGTGGCCGCAGCAGCGGGTGGAACTCTCGATGATGCGGTGAAAATTAATATTTCCCTCACCGATCTTGCTGATTTTGAGGCGGTCAATGCCGTCATGGCGCAACGACTGGCGGAACCGTATCCCGCGAGAGCTTGTGTGCAAGTGGCGGCCTTACCGAAAGGCGCTCGCATTGAGATCGAGGCCATTCTCACGCTCTAATAACCCCTCAGTTCTCACGCATTACGCGTTGATGGACGCGGCATAACCCTCGCGCCATGAAGGATAGGTTAGCGTGAAGCCAATCTCCTTGAGTAACGCGCTTCGGCATTGACGATTCGCTCTTGAAATCGCCTGCTGAGGCGTTTCACTGAGATTAACACCCAATTTTTGTGCCAGCCATCGCTCCACTTCATAGGTAGGAGTTGTATCTTCATCCGCTGCTAACAAAGTCGGTGGTACCGCTTCGCCTTGCTCATCTAACTGCAAGCAGTGCGTGATCAACCGTGCTAAATCTTCGCGATGAATACGATTACCAAATGAAGATCCCGGTGCCCCCCCCTGACCGGAGAGAACACGCCGAATTAACATGCCCTGCGGGTCGCCATACACACCGGCAGGACGAATAACGGTGGTGGTTCGCGCGCGTCGAATTGCAGCCTCCGCAGCCACCATCGCCCTTGCTTGGGGCTCGCTCACGTTCAGTGGTGAGTGCTCATCCACCCAGCCACCCTCCGCCTCACGGTAAACCCGCGTTGATGACACCCAGATTACGCGACGACACGCCAATAGCCACGATTGCGCCGCCAATAGCTCAGCCGCCTCGGTAAAACCCCTGTGATACCCCTTTGGGTCGTATGACTGAGGGGTTGGCGTCACGAGAACGTAATCCGGATGGCGCATCGACAGAGCAGCCATAGAAACTGGGTCGGTGAGATCTACCTGATACCGATCAAACTGCTCGGGCAGCGAGCTGGCATTCCGACGCGCAGCCGACACGGTCCAACCGAGAGCCGCCATTGAAGACCCCACTCTAGTGCCAATGTCACCACATCCAAGGATAAGCAGATGCATAAAGTGCGCAGCCTCATCGAAGAATCGCTAAGATAACACTCTGGCAAAGACAGCAGGGTATCGAAACACCTTTGAGCCAAACCATTTTGCAAAATTCTGTGACGACGCTCCGTGGTGTCGGCGAAAAATTGAGATTGCGTCTGTCAGAAATTGGCATCTATTCTCTGGAAGATTTGCTGTTTCATTTTCCGCTTCGCTATCAAGATCGCACTCGCATCACACCCATTGGCGCACTCGCAGATCAAATCGATGCGGTCGTACAAGGCGACATCAGAGGCGCTGCCGTCACAATGGGTCGGCGGCGGACGCTGGTGGTTCAAATCGGCGATGACACCGGGTTAATCACCGTCCGCTTTTTCCATTTTCGGCAAACGCAGGTCGCCCAATTTAAGGCGGGAGGCCGCATCACGCTCTTTGGTACACCGCGGAGATTAGCGGGTAAGGTGGAAATGGTTCATCCGGAGTATCGACTGGGTGACGAGGCCAACCTGTTGGAGCCAGCACTCACGCCCGTTTATCCCACTGTCAGTGGACTTGGGCAGAGCACCTGGCGAAAACTCTGTGGCCAGGCGTTGGCATTGCTAAAGAAGACCCCGCCAGATGATCTATTAGCCGGTGTCACCGACGATACCATTACCCTGCCAGAAGCCATTTCATTTCTCCATAATCCCCCACCCTCTGCCTCACTTGGGGAAATTCAGCAGGGGACACACCGCGCACAAATGAGGTTGGCACTTGAGGAGCTTATCGCTCACCAAGTCTCTGTATTAGGGGTGCGGGATAAAGAGCGGCGATTTGTTGCGCCTGTCATCGACAGAGGGTCTTCCCTATCGAAAGCACTGTTGTCATCCCTGCCTTTTAGCCCAACGGACGCGCAAGACCGTGTAGGGGCAGAGCTCAGTCGAGACCTCTCTCAAAATCACCCCATGTTGCGTTTAGTTCAGGGCGATGTGGGATCAGGCAAGACCTTAGTAGCCGCAAAAGCAGCGCTCGACACGATCGCGTCGGGTTATCAGGTTGCTTTTATGGCACCCACTGAGCTGCTAGCCGAACAGCATTTTTCAACCTTACAGTCTTGGTTCCTGCCACTAGGCAAACCTGTGTCCTGGTTAAGTGGTCGTATTAAGGGGCGAGCCCGTGCTGAGGTGTTGCAACAACTCGCGAACGGTGAAGCGGCTGTTGTGGTCGGGACGCACGCCCTGTTCCAAGAGGAGGTGCGTTTTCAGCGTCTTGGGTTAATCGTCGTCGACGAGCAACATCGATTTGGTGTTCACCAACGCCTTGCGCTGGCAGATAAAGGTGCAGATGGACAGCACCCGCACCAGCTCGCACTGACTGCAACGCCGATTCCACGGTCGCTCGCTATGGTTGCTTATGGCGACCTCGATTGCTCGGTGATCGACGAGCTGCCCCCGGGACGGACACCCGTCACGACGACCTTAATTGATCATGATCGCCGTGATGCCGTCATCAAACGTGTTGGCGCCGCTTGCCGTGATGGACGACAAGCGTATTGGGTCTGTACCGCGATCGAAGAAAACGACTCGCTGCACATGGAAGCAGCCACGGCGACGCTAGACACCCTGTCGGCGGCGCTTCCGGGAGTGGCGATAGGCTTGGTGCATGGCAAGTTAAAGCCGGCGGATAAAGCCAGCGTAATGGCACAGTTTAAAGCAGGAACGCTGCAATTACTCGTGGCGACCACCGTCATTGAAGTTGGCGTAGATGTGCCAAGAGCCAGCCTTATGATTATCGATAATGCTGAGCGCTTGGGGCTTGCACAGCTCCACCAACTGAGAGGACGTGTTGGCCGCGGCGCTATTGAGAGTCACTGCGTACTGTTGTTCCGTCCGCCGCTATCGAACACAGCGCAAGAAAGACTGAAGGTCATGCAGGATACCCACGATGGTTTTGTGATTGCGGAAGCGGATTTGCGCATACGCGGACCCGGGGAACTGCTCGGCACCCGGCAAACTGGGCTCGCACAGTTTAGGGTGGCGAGGCTCCCAGAGCATGAAGCGCTCTTAATCACGGCGCACGATATTGCGCAACAACTGCATCAGCATGATCTGACCCGGGCACAAGCCTTGATGACTCGCTGGGCCGGTCCTCGTGCCGATTTTGCGCGTGTTTAATCCAATAGGGCAACGCACTGAGTCAAGCCGATGTCGCATCGCTGTGCTGAGGCCGCTACACTGGCGCACCCCCAAAGGTGGAATGCGCGTTAATGGTTGAACCTCCCCCTTCTCTCCCGCTGAATACAGGGATAAAAGCCCGTAAGTTGCGTGCAGTAGTCGAAATCACGCGGTTTGATAAGCCCATCGGGACGTTTCTGCTGCTAGCGCCCACGTTATGGGGAATGGTGCTCGCGAATCAGGGTTACCCGCCTTGGGGATTACTCTGCCTATTTGTCGCAGGCGCTATTGTGATGCGATCCGCAGGTTGTGTCGCAAATGATCTCGCCGATAGAAATTTGGACGGCCACGTCGAAAGAACCCGCTTAAGACCGCTGGTCAGTGGCGCCTTGAGCGTCCCCGAAGCCGTTTTTTTACTGGTTGGCTTACTGAGCGTAGCCCTGATTTTAGTCGCGCTCACCAATCCGCTCACCATAAAGCTCTCGATCGCAGGGCTAGCATTAGCACTGATCTATCCGCTGATGAAACGCGTGACCCACCTGCCACAAATTGTATTGGGCCTTGCCTTTTCTTGGAGCATCCCGATGGCTTTTGCGGCCAGTACGAATTCACTCCCTAGCGCTCTTTGGTGGTTATTTGTCGCCAACCTTCTCTGGACCGTGATCTATGACACGCAATATGCCATGGTCGATCGAGAAGATGATTTAACGGTGGGCATTAAGTCGACAGCCATTTTATTTGGCCATCTCGATGTGCGTATTATTGGGTTGCTACAGGGTCTTTGCGTCATCGCCTTCTGCTGCTGCGGGGCTGCTTTCAATCTTGGAGTGGCCTACTACGCCGCAATCATAGCCGTGGGTCTGCTGTTTACACGACACCTCTGGCTCATCAAAGATCGCGACACTCAACAGTGTTTTAAAGCGTTTAATCAGAGTAAATGGATCGGTGTTCTTATTTTAAGCGGGCTGTGCGCTGATTTTTGGTTAAGGTCACTGGCACTTGACTGAACACAACGAAGGATCGCTCAGTGCCACCGTGCATCGGTCAATGAATGAGATCGACCCGGCGCTGTGGAGCAATTACTTTGGTGAAGGCGATCCATTTTTACAGTGGGACTTCTTACGCGGCCTGGAATCGACAGGTTGCACGACGTCGCAAAGCGGCTGGCAACCGGCCCATATCCAACTAGATCGATCGGGGTCGCCACTTGGTTTTGTGCCCGCTTATGTAAAAGGCCATAGTTATGGAGAGTACGTGTTTGATTGGTCGTGGGCAGAAGCCTGGCAACGAATGGGTCTGGAGTATTATCCAAAACTGGTGACCGCAGTGCCTTTTACGCCAGCCACTGGCCAACGGCTTTGGCATAACAGTGAGCATCACAACGCGCTATCGGACGTGATCTATGGAGTGCAAGCGCTATGCTCGTCATTAGAAGTCTCTAGTTGGCATGTCTTGTTCTTGGAGCAAGCTCAATCTGAGGCGCTGGTCGAGCTTGGTATGCCGCAACGCTTAACCACGCAATTCCATTGGTTTAACCACGGATATCGGGACTTCCAAGACTTCTTAGCGCGCTTTAACAGCCGTAAACGAAAGAATTTACGGCGAGAGCGTGACCAGATCACACGACAAGGCTTAACCCTTGAAACTAAAAAGGGCGATAAGATTACACCTGAGAATTGGCAGTTTTTTCATCGTTGCTACCAAACCACTTATGCAAAACGATCGGGCCACGGCGGTTATTTAACCGAGAGTTTTTTTACCGAAACCTGCCCAGCATTGGGTGAAACGCCGGTGATGGTGTTGGCATCACGCGCGGGCGAGGCGGTCGCTGCAGCGCTTTTTTTTGAAGGTCGCGATACCCTGTATGGACGCTATTGGGGATGCCTCGCTGAGTTTGATTACCTGCATTTCGAGGCCTGCTATTACCGTGGGATTGAGTACTGCATTGAGGCCGGATTATCGCGTTTTGATCCAGGGGCGCAGGGGGAGCACAAAATTCAGCGCGGTTTTGAGCCCGTGCTCACCTACTCTAATCACTGGATTGTCGACGAAAGGTTCAGCGATGCCGTGGCACAGTTTGCGGCACAAGAATGTGATCATGTGCGTGCGTATCAGAAGGAGGCCGCAACGCTGCTGCCCTTTAAACTAGACAGCCTCTAAAGCGTTTACTGAGGCGCATCGCGCAGAAACACCCACTGCCCTTCTTGAGACTGAGCGGCGCTATAGTAATAACCCTCACCGGTAAAATCCTTCAGCCCTTCCGGCGTATTGAGGCCTTCCTC
>CAJWWJ010000013.1 GCA_913048575.1 uncultured Halieaceae bacterium | reverse complement strand
CAGGAGGCACCCACTCCCATGTATTCACTCGTTAACCTCATTATTGCCCTGATCATCGGAGGCGCCATCGGCAGCCTAATCGGCTGGTATTCGGCATTGGCTTCGCGCGGCGATAACAAGCGTAAAATCATTCTCGAACTGGAGAGTCAGCTGGATCAGGCGCGGCAAAATAAGGTCGACTACGAGGCCGAGGTGACTGAGCACTTTGCTCGTACCGCCGATTTACTCAATAAGCTCACCGATGACTACCGCTCGGTTTACACACACCTCGCCAACGGCGCAGATCAGCTCTGTGGTGATCAGATCAGTATGTCCGAACCCGCGCTCTCAGCGCCCCCCCACGATGCAACAGACAAACCTCAGCTCGTCGAGGTTGCTCAGC
This sequence comes from uncultured Halieaceae bacterium, assembly GCA_913048575.1. Taxonomy (GTDB): domain Bacteria; phylum Pseudomonadota; class Gammaproteobacteria; order Pseudomonadales; family Halieaceae; genus Luminiphilus. The sequence continues at coordinate 21,799 of CAJWWJ010000013.1, read as the reverse complement.
CCCTAGACTACGCGCCCAAGAAGCCGGATGAGCAGGGACAATTATCCGAAACATTCGGACTCGACAAGTCGGACAGTTCAGCCGCTTGAGTCGCTCAAGCTGGATTCGGACTGTCGATAAACCGGTGCGTGCACCCCAAGGCTGAGGCCACGCGTTCTCCGACCGCCTGCACTCCGTAGCGCTCCGTCGCATGATGCCCTGCCGCAATAAACGCTAAGCCGCGCTCGCGCGCCACATGCACCGTTTGTTCAGATATCTCACCGGTAATGAAAACGTCAGCGCCGGCATCAGCGGCCCGATCGATATAGCCCTGTCCTGCCCCGGTGCACCATACCAGCTTCTGCACTGTCCCCTCACCAATGAGCAACGGCTCTCGGTCTAGCGAAGCGGCCAACTTGTCGGCCAGCTGCTCAACGGGTATCGCAGCGGGCAACCTGCCGGTATACAAGGGCAGCTCAGCTTCACTGGCAACGAGGGGCGATGGATCTGCAACGCCCATCAAATGCCCTAGTGTCACGTTATTACCCAACTCTGGGTGGCAGTCGAGCGGAAGATGATAGGCAAATAAATTCATCTCGGCCGCCAGCAGTGCTCGCAACCGTTGCGCCTTGATGCCCACCACACAGGGATCCTCAGAGCGCCAAAAATAACCATGATGAACCAGGATTGCGTCGGCCTCCTCGGCAATCGCGGCATCCACTAACGCCTGACTCGCGGTGACGCCAGTCACCAAATGTTTGATGTGCGACTTTCCCTCCACTTGCAGCCCATTGGGGCAATAGTCCGCATATGCGCTCGGGTGAAGCAGCGCGTCAAGAAAGTCACTCAATTGGTCGCGGGTACAGGCCATATCTCACTCTTGTTAAGTGTCAAAATGAAGAGAATAACCACCGCACCATGATTTACAATGGGGACAGGAGGCTCACGTGAAACAGAATTTGATTGCCATCATCTGGCCCGCTTTGGTCGGCGTGCTAGCTGCGACGCTCATTTTAGACAAGTGGGTACTGGATAACCGCCCCGCCAAAGACGCCGCTGCATCCAGCAGTTACAGAGAGGCCGTGGCACGTGCCACGCCATCGGTGGTCAACATCTATACCGCCAAGCTGGTTGAATCTCGGGTAGACCCACGGCGCAATTCACTCTGGCAACGCCGCTTCCGATCGGATCGAGGTAACGAACAGCGCATTGAGCGGTCACTGGGTTCCGGCGTGATTCTCACGGCCGAGGGCCACATCGTCACGAATAATCACGTCATAGCGGGCGCCGATGCGATTCAAGTCTTGCTAGCGGATGGCCGTTCTGCCAACGCCTCGGTAGTGGGTAATGATCCAGACACCGATCTGGCCATTCTTCGCGTCGATCTGCCAGCGCTAACACCGATTGAATTGGCCAACGCACAGGACATCGCAGTGGGCGACGTGGTACTCGCCATTGGTAATCCTTATGGCTTCGGCCACTCGGTATCTCAGGGCATTATCTCTGGCGTCGGCCGGTTTGGCTTGCAGCTCTCCACTTATGAGGGCTATATCCAGACCGATGCGACGATTCACTTAGGTAGCTCAGGTGGGGCGTTAATTGATGCTCAAGGCCGACTAGTGGGCATCAATACGCTCATTTATACCGCAGGCGGAGAGGCCGCTGGGGAGGCGACCGGTATTGGCATCAACTTAGCCACACCGAGCGAGCTCGCCGCCACTGCTTTGAGTGACATTGTCAATTATGGTCATGTGATCCGCGGATGGCTCGGCGTCAGCGTTGAGGTGCTCCTCAGCGAGGACGCTTCTGGCCGGCCGCTACAACGACTGATTGTTACCGATCTGGCATCTGACGGGCCAGCAGAACGCGCGGGCATCGCGTTAAACGATGTCATCGTTGCAATGGACGACGCATTGGTGGTGGATGGGCGTGCTGCAATGATGCAGATTGCACGCCTCCGCCCGGGCCATCTCTTGCGGGTTAAGCTCGATAGAGACAGCCAAGTCGTCGAGATCGAGGCAGTGGTCGGTACCCGCGCCAGCAACGGCTAATCCGCAGACACTCTACTGCGCGTCAGGCATTCTCATTCGGGCACTCAGGCTATGCGCCTCCAGCGACTCCGCGTCAGCGATCTTGGCGGCGACGTCACCTAGCAACTGTGCTCCGACCGCAGACACGCCGATAAGACTGCTGCGGCGCTGAAAGTCATAGACCCCCAGTGGCGACGCAAAGCGCGCTGAGCCCGACGTTGGCAGCACGTGATTGGGGCCCGCACAGTAATCTCCTAGCGACTCTGAAGACATCGCACCCATAAAGATCGCTCCGGCTGCGCTGATCTGGTCCAACAAAGCACGGGGTTCCGCCACGGCTAATTCGAGATGCTCTGGTGCCAATCGATTGCTCAGCGCCACGGCACTCGTCAGATTCGGGACCTTACACAAGGCGCCTCGATGGCGGAGCGACACGCTGATTATGTCGCGTCGAGACATCTCCGGGAGCTTTCGATCGATGCAGGCATGGACCTCATCGAGGTAAGCCTGATCCGGCGAAATCAAGATGGCTTGGGCGTATTCGTCATGTTCGGCCTGAGCAAACAGATCCATCGTGACCCACTCGGGATCCACCGTACCGTCGGCAATAATCAGAATCTCAGACGGCCCCGCCACCATATCAATCCCAACCCGACCGAATACTTGTCGTTTGGCTTCGGCAACGAAGCGGTTACCGGGGCCGACAATTTTATCGACTTTGGCAATGGTCTCGGTGCCATACGCTAACGCAGCAATCGCTTGAGCACCTCCGACACTGTAGACCTTGTTGACACCGGCGAGACTGGCCGCCGCCAAAACAACCGGGTTAATCTCACCATGGGGCGCTGGCGCCACCATAACAATGTCTGCCACCCCCGCCACCTTGGCAGGAATCGTATTCATCAATACAGAAGAAGGGTAACTCGCACGTCCGCCCGGCACATAAACGCCGACGCGATCTAAGGGCGATACGCGTTGCCCCAATAGGTTGCCCTCACCGTCCTCGTACTGCCAGCTCTCGGCGAGCTGACGTTGGTGAAAGTCACGAATACGCTCAGCCGCAAGCGCTAACGCGTCGCGAAGGTCGGGTGATATTGTGACCAGCGCGGCATCTAGTGCCTCTTGCTGAATCGTCAAATCAGCGAGACTGTGGGCATCGCGCTGATCAAACTCGTTAGTCAACCTCGTGACAGCAGCATCACCTTCTGAGGCAACCGTCTGCAATATGTCCGCGACCTTCTGCGTCAGCCCGGTATCGGACTCAAAGGGACTGATCATTAACGCACTAAACTGAGCTTCAAAGTCACTTTGCGTCATATCCAGTCGAGCAATAACGGCCTCACTCATAGCATCACTCCTGAGCCCCGACAGCCTCTTCAAGCGCGTCGACCAACATCCTCACCGACGCGTGCCGGGTCCGCATTGAAGCCTTATTCACAATCAAACGCGAAGACACTTCTGCGATTAACTCCAACGGCACCATACCGTTCTCTTCAAGTGTCTTCCCCGTATCGACAATATCGACAATCTCATCAGCCAACCCCATTAACGGCGCCAGCTCCATCGAGCCGTATAGCTTAATCAAGTCTGCGTGAATACCTTTTTCCGCGTAGTGCGCTCTCGCAATATTGAGGAATTTTGTTGCGACCCTGATCCGACGACGCGGTGCCTGCGTTGTCTGCGATAATCGGGGACCTGCCGTCATCAGACGGCACCGCGCAATGCCCAGATCGAGCGGTTCATAGATCCCCTCTCCCCCAAACTCCAACAGCATATCTTTACCGGCAATGCCAATGTCTGCCGCACCATGTTTGACATAAGTCGGGACATCCGACCCCCGCAAAATAACGAGGTGCACGTTGGTAAGCGTGGTGGGCACAATGAGTTTGCGGCTCGCGTCGAGATCCTCGCTGGGCTCAATACCCACTTTAGCCAGCAGCGGCAGCGTCTCTTTGAGTATCCGTCCCTTGGTCAGGGCTATGGTAATAGGGTCCGTTATGTTCATGATCTCTTCACCACCCGTCAGCCTGATACGCGCTGAATATCTGCGCCCAGCGATTGCAAGTTACCTTCTATGTTCTCGTAGCCACGATCAATGTGATAAATCCTATCAATGCGCGTCTCACCTGAGGCCACTAGCCCCGCGATCACCAAACTTGCCGAGGCCCTAAGGTCAGACGCCATAACGGGCGCCCCCTGCAGCGATGGCTGCCCAGAAATGATCGCCGTATTTCCCTCAATGACAATGTGCGCACCCATCCGTCTCATCTCATGGGCCTGCATCAAGCGGTTTTCAAAAACCGTCTCTGTGACCCGGGCCTCCCCTTGAGCGATTGCGTTAAGGGCGGTGAACTGTGCCTGCATATCAGTCGGGAATCCGGGAAACGGTTCGGTCATGATATCGACAGCTTGGGGGCGTTTACCGTCCATCTCACACTCCACCCATTGCTCACCCTCGCGAACTGATGCCCCCGCACTGCGCAGCTTGTCCGTTATCACGCCCAAAACGCTGGGGTCGATATCCGTCATCCGCACTCTCCCGCCAGTCGCTGCGGCAGCGACCAGATAAGTGCCAACCTCGATCCGATCCGGCATCACCGAATACGTCCCCCCGGTGAGGCATGCCACCCCCCGGATGGTCAGCATTTCCGTGCCCTCCCCAGTGATATCCGCGCCCATAGATCTGAGAAACTGCACCAAATCGACTATTTCTGGTTCACGGGCAACATTACGCAACACGGTCGTGCCGTTTGCGAGTGATGCGGCCATGACCGCATTTTCGGTGCCCCCTACCGTCGTGATATCAAACGTAAAGTCCGTCCCGACGAGCCCATGGGGTGCCTCAGCAAGAATATAACCGCCCTCGACTGAAATCGCCGCGCCCATGGCTTCCAGTGCTTGAATGTGGAGGTCAACCGGCCGGCTACCGATGGCACAGCCACCGGGAAAAGACACTGCCGCTTTTCCGTGTCGAGCAAGCAATGGGCCTAACACCAGAATAGAAGCACGCATGGTCTTCACCAGATCATAGGGCGCTGTCACCTCGCACGCTTGATCACACTCGATCCGCACCGCACCATCAGCCGCTCTCGAAACCGTGGCACCCAGACTGGACAGCAGCGTGAGCATCGTCGCAATGTCCCGCAATACGGGGATCCGCTCCAAGTGACAGGCACCTTGCGCCAATAGGGTGGCCGCCATAATCGGCAAAGCAGCATTCTTTGACCCTGAGGCCCTTAGCGTTCCGTCGAGTCGATGACCGCCCCGAACAATCAAACTGTCCATAACGCCACTCGACTCAGCCGTCAGCGTCTGGCGTCAATGCACTGATATTCACCGCATGCAAAGTGCCATCGGCAATGAGATTGGCGAGTGGCGCATACACTCGTTGCTGTCTAGCCACCGGGCGCATACCCGCAAAATCAGCGCTAATCACCGTGATATCAACATGCCCACCATTTAAGGAAACCGAAACTTGCGCATCGGGAAACGCCACCTGTATCAGCTCAATCAATTTTTGCTCAGTCACGCACTAAATCCTCTGCTTGTTGGGCAATCGTGGCATTCCACTGATCAATCACCAGATCAAGGTCACCCTCCGCACTCTGTGCGAGGGCATTGAACTGATTGCGATAAATCTCTCCGAGATTAATCGTCTCGATAATGAGATTACGAAGTTTCCAAGAGCCATCTCGGTACTGCCCCATTTGATACCGGATCGTGTAGACACGATCGGCCTCCCCGTAAACGGCTTGCGTCACCGACGCAATGCGAGTGCTCTCTGGCGAGGCTTCGGCACCCATCACTTCCATTTGCGCACCACCAAACGCCAATAGTCCTTTGGCATAGCTTTGAATCAATCCTTCTCTGAGCACCACAGCAAACCGATCTCGCTGTGCTTTTAATGTTTGCCTGCCCGTTTGATCTAACGATTTTCCACGGCTGTAATACTGTCCCATCACCGCCGTCGCGAAGCCACGCCAATCAACCAGACTTGCCAACGCATCATCGATCTCTCGGTAATAACGTTCAGGGTCCGACTCAAAATAGGTATTGGCCTCAGCAACAACGCTCATCACCTCTGCCGTCACACCTGAGATAACCTCTGCTGGACCGATAGCCGTGGTGGCCTCATCAGACGCATTGGCCGCCGAAAAGGCTGACAACAACCCTATCAGAGTGGCCAATGGCAGCCATACTAGATTGCGATACACGATAACCTCCGACCTTCTTCGAGAAAAAACCCCTCGCCAAACAATTTCCACAACGCCTAAATACCCTCTCCACTGCACCTGCCGACATAGACTGGGTTAAACTCAGACCCTCTCGGTTTGTCAGCTCTCTGCCAGACTCAAGCGTTGCTCAGTGATGTGCCATGATACCCGATCAGCGGGCGGGCGACTTGCCCGGATTATGGAAGAAATAAGGACAGAGATAGTGTTGTGGTTCTCGGCGGTCATCGTCATCGGCTTGGTCGCGTTGGTTTGGAGTGCGGATAAATTCGTAGAGGGCGCGTCGGCTATCGCGGAGCGAGCCGGCCTCACACCCATGATGATCGGACTGACGATTGTATCAGTGGGGACTTCCGCGCCTGAGATTCTGATTTCTGTCATGTCAGCATTGTCGGGGTCTGGCGAGTTGGCTGTAGGGAACGCGCTAGGTTCCAACATTGCGAATGTCGGCCTGGTACTGGGCATCACGCTATTAGTAAAATCGATAAGCCTCAATAAAAGTACAACCTTTGTTGATCTGCCCTTACTTGTCTTAGTCGTCATCGTCACTGGCGCCCTACTTTTCGACCTGGCGCTTTCGCGCAGTGACAGCCTCGTGTTGCTTGGTGTACTCGGGCTGTTCTTCTTGCACATCATCCGCAACGGGCAAGTGTCCCCCAGCAAGAGCGAGGTAGCCCCGATCCCGACACTCTCTCCACTCGCCGCATGGCTCACCTTCCTGGGGGGTTTGGGCCTATTGATTGCCTCCTCTCGCGCTTTAGTCTGGGCTGCGTCGCAGGTCGCGTCGGCGCTGGGCGTCTCAGAGCTCCTCATTGGGTTAACGATCGTCGCCGTAGGCACGAGCTTGCCGGAATTAGCCGCCTCGGTGATGAGCGCGCTCAAGGGTCGGGCGGATATGGCAATTGGTGCCATTATTGGCTCTAACATGTTCAATCTGCTGTTAGTGCTGGCCATTCCTGGCTTCTGGGGCACGCTACACCTCCAAGCTGAAGTGTTACATCGAGATTTGGTAGCGGTATTTGTCACAACTCTCGTACTTGCCCTCGCCGCGCTGTCCGGTTGGAATAGGGAGGCTGGTGTGAGCACGTTGACACGCTACACCGGAGTGGTACTGCTGGCACTGTACGTTGCCTATTATCTTTGGCTTTTCGCGACACCCTAACCATGGCCACACAAGACGATCCTTTTTTTATCGAATCTGCTCAGCGCACCATCGCGTTAGAGAGCCAAACCGTGTCCGACTTGGGGCTCTCGATTGGCTCGGACTTTGCGGAGGCCTGTCGACGGATGATGGCGACTGAAGGCAGGGTCATCGTAACGGGCATGGGTAAGAGTGGTCATATCGCCGGAAAGATTGCTGCCACATTAGCGAGCACTGGCACGCCCGCATTTTTTGTTCACCCGGGAGAGGCCTCTCACGGCGATATGGGGATGATCACCCGTAACGACTGTGTCCTCGCGCTGTCGAATAGCGGCGGCACAACCGAAATCCTGACGTTATTGCCGCTGATTAAAAGACTCAATATCACGCTCATCAGCATTACCGGCGACGCCACCTCAGAACTGGCAGGGGCATCAGATGTCCATCTGCTGGCGGCCATCAAAACGGAGGCTTGCCCCCTGAACCTCGCTCCTACGGCCAGCACTACTGCAGCGCTGGTGATAGGCGATGCCTTAGCCATCGCGGTACTGGAGGCCAGAGGTTTCACCGCCGAAGAATTCGCCTTTTCGCATCCGGGCGGCGCGCTGGGACGACAACTGTTGCTGCGCGTCAGCGACGTCATGGTCAGTGGCAGCGAGATCCCAAAAGTACCTGCCTCGGCAGTCCTGATCGACGCACTGTATGAAATGACCGCAAAAGGTCTTGGCATGACCACGGTCGTCAACGAGCATGATCAGTTAGCGGGAGTCTTTACCGACGGTGACCTTCGGCGGGCCGTCGCAGACCAGAGAGACCTTCAGAGCACGTCGCTGATGAGCGCCATGACGATCGGCGCGCAAACTGCAACCGGGGAGATGTTAGCCGCGGAAGCGATGAGCATGATGGAGCGCCACAAAATCAGCGCACTGGTCATCGTCGATGAGCACGGAGCCGTGCACGGTGTTGTCACACTACTCGCGTTACTCAAAGCAGGGATCTCATGAACGGTCGAGCGGCACAGAAAGCAGAGGACATTCAGTTGTTAGCACTGGACGTTGACGGGGTTTTGACCGACGGCTCAGTGCTATACGGAGCGAGCGATCAAGACGAGATCAAATCCTTCAATATCAAGGACGGGCTGGGCATCAAACTGCTGCAAGAGAGTGGGATCGAGGTCGCTATCATCACGGGCAGGACTTCCGCAGCCGTTGCGCGCCGAGCCGCTGAGCTCAACATTGCCACTGTGGTACAGGGCCGAGAAGATAAGGGTGTGGCGCTACAGGCGTTACTCGACGAGCGAGCGCTCCCAGCCTTTCGCGTCGCCTACATGGGAGATGACCTGCCGGATCTCAGCGCATTGAAACTAGCGGGGCTTGCGACCTGCCCTAACGACGCGGCAGCGCCTGTTCAAGCGGCAGCGGACTGGATAGCGCCCTGTGCAGGGGGCAGAGGGGCCGTGCGCGCTTTGAGTGATTTCTTATTAACATCGCAGGGGCTTCTGGCCGCGCGGCTGAGCGAATTTCAATGAGGTGGTTAACCATCATCGTCGTGGGATGCGCTTTGAGCGTCAGTTTTTGGCGAACGCTGACACCCTCGGCCCCTCTTTTTGAAAGAAAAGAGGGTGATGGATCGGTTGTTGAGAGCTACGTGACAGGTGGAACGAGAACACAGTTTTCGTCTACCGGTGATGCCTCTGAAATCATGCACATCGGTTCGGCTGAGCGGCAACTCGGTAGTCAAGTCACCGCCTTAAAAAGTATCCGCTATCAAACGCAGGGTGACGACGATTTGCGATGGGATATCGAGGCGCAAGCCGGCGTACTTTATGAGATGACCAATGAACTTGCGCTGCAAGATGGGGTCACAGTGTATGAAGCGACAAATCAAGCCACACTGAACACTGAAACAATGTTGCTGAACATGGATCGCAAACGTGCCGAGGGCCATAACGAAGTGTTGCTCACTGGGCGGGGCAGCAAGACCACTGGTTCAGGTTTTGAACTAGATTTGGTTGCCAATACGGCAACAGTGAAAGGAAATGTCAAAACCCAGTATGAATAGTAGCGTTGGTATTGCCACTCGATGGCTCTCGGCGTGGTTGCTGATTGTGGCGGCCCACGCCAGTGCACTCGATTCAGATCGTGAGCAACCTATTCAAATCGAAGCGGATGAAGCCGTGCGAGATGAAATGGTGGGAGAAACACGATACGAGGGTAATGTCGTGTTAACGCAAGGATCACTGCGCATCACGGCTGATCGCATCGCCATCCGTCATGACGCCAAGGGAGCGGATGCCATTCTGGCCACTGGACAGCCCGCGAGGCTGATACAGCAACCTGCGCCAGAGCAAGCTCCGGTTGAGGCATCGGCTAAGCGGATTGAATACCGACGATCGGAAGACTTAGTGAGACTCATTGATGACGCCAAAATCAAGCAGAATGGGTCAATCCTCTCTGGCGACAGCATTGATTACATCGTCAGCAAACGCACCGTCAAAGCGGCGGGCAACGGAAGCTCGGGTGGCGACCGGCGTGTTGAGGTCGTGATTCCCCCCGAAAATTTGCGCACCGAGCCCGCCAATGACTAGCACGCTCAGCGCCCATCATCTTGCTAAAGCCTACGGTGGTCGTCCGGTCGTGAAGGACGTTTCGCTAGAAGTCAGCGCGGGAGAGATCGTGGGCTTGTTGGGCCCAAACGGCGCCGGCAAGACCACCTGTTTTTACATGATTGTGGGTTTGGTTAATGCGGATGCGGGCGATATCCGGCTCGATGACCGCTCTCTGATGACCCTACCGATGCATCAGAGAGCCCGTTCCGGGATTGGCTATTTGCCTCAGGAAGCCTCTATTTTTCGACAACTTTCGGTGAAAGATAATTTACTGGCGATTCTCGAGACACGATCTGATCTCACACGTAAAGCACGGCTGAAAATGGCCGAGGACCTGTTGGACGAGTTTAATGTGGGCCATCTCGCCAATGCGCTCGGGCAAGCGCTATCTGGCGGTGAACGACGGCGGGTAGAAATCGCCCGTGCATTGGCCACTGAACCGACAGTGATATTGCTTGATGAGCCCTTTGCGGGAGTGGATCCCATTTCCATCTCGGACATCAAAGGCATCATCACTCATCTAAAACACCGCGGTATCGGGGTACTCATTACCGATCACAATGTGCGCGAGACCCTCGATATCTGTGAAAGGGCCTATATCGTGGGCGAGGGTCACGTGATTGCCTCCGGACTACCTTCAGAGGTATTAGCCAATGACAAGGTGCGACAAACCTACCTCGGCGAAGGCTTCTCTTTGTAGTCAATCAAGCTCACTATCCACTCGGCGGGGTTGCTTTTAAACTGATCCCAACTGGGGCGCTGGCCCGCTAACCGTGGCGCCTAGCAATTTCCTTGCCAAGTGATTTGCTTCTGAACAGCGACAGGATACACTGAGGCTCCTCTAGGCCATCTTCAGCGGTATGAAACAGGCGCTACAGCTCAAGCTAGGACAACAATTAGTCCTGACACCACAACTTCAGCAGGCAATCAAACTGCTGCAAATGAGCACCATTGATTTACAACAAACCATTGATGAGACGCTAGAGTCTAACGCCCTGCTGGAGCACGACACCGACGAGAGTACCGAAGACGGTACCGAGTCACAGGATGTTGATTTCTCCGCCTCCACCAGTCTTGACGAGGCCACACAAGAACTCGCTGTCGATACGACATGGGAGGACATCCTCCCCTCCGCTGCGCCGCCCCAGTCAAATTATCAGACAGACTCTCAGTTTGCGGAGCAGGATTCCGAGGAGCGCTCTCTGCAGGACCATTTACTGTGGCAGCTCAATCTGACCCGATTTTCAGATATCGATCGCGTCATCGCCCTCGCGCTAATTGATGCCACCGATACGGATGGCCGGCTGACGCAGACGCCCGAGGGTATTCAATCCGACCTGTCGATTGACGAGGTCGATTTAGAGGAAGTGCTGGCAGTACTGCATCGACTCCAACACTTTGAGCCTTCGGGTTTGTTTGCAGAAGATTTGCGAGAATGTCTGCTCATACAACTCCGTCAACTGCCGCCAACCACGCCATTTAGAGACGTCGCCGGCGCGCTCGTCAGTCGGCATCTTAATCAGCTCCCCACAACCCCTTTGCGCCAGCTCGCAAAAAAACTACGCGCCGAAGAATCGGAACTCGAGGGCGCGATGCAGCTAATTCGCTCACTCGACCCCACGCCAGGCGCGAGTATTGGTGACGAGCAAACGGGATACGTCACGCCTGATATTTTTGTGCGACAGCACAACGACCGATGGCTGGTTGAACTCAATCCCGATATTTCGCCCAAGCTCCGCGTTAATGAACATTACGTCGCGATACTCAGTGAAGGCTCGGCGAGTGACAGAGGCTATGCAAAAGAGCACCTGCAGGAGGCACGCTGGTTTATGAAGAGCCTCCAAAGTCGCAATGAGACGCTTTTGAAAGTCGCCTCAAAAATTGTTGAACATCAACGATCTTTTTTGGAACAGGGTGAAATCGGAATGAAGCCGCTTGTATTGGCAGACATCGCCTCTGAAGTGGACCTGCATGAATCCACCGTCTCACGAGCCACCACCCAAAAATACATGCACACCCCCCGCGGAACCTTCGAGCTGAAGTATTTCTTTTCCAGCCGCATCACCGGCGATGATGGCGAGGACGCCTCCTCCACTGCGATTAAAGCCACTATTCGACAATTAGTCACTGACGAAGATGTTCGCAAGCCCTTAAGTGATGCGAAATTATGCGTGCAACTCAAAGAACAAGGGATGACCGTGGCAAGAAGGACCATCGCGAAATACCGAGAGCAACTTAATATCCCTCCCTCAAATGAGCGCAAACGGCTAAACTAAAGGCATGGCCTACCGACAAAGGAATGCGATATGAACCTCACAGTAAGTGGACACCATCTCGATGTAACGCAGGCTATTCGCGATCATGTGGAAGATAAGCTTTTGCCCATCCAAAGGCACGAGCAGCAAATTACCCGAATAGAGGTCACTTTGATTGTCGAAAAGCACCAACATAAAGCTGAAGCGAACTTACATCTAGCGGGTGCCGATCTCTTTGCGTCTTCCGAATCAGACGATATGTATCTTGCCATCGACTCGTTAGCGGATAAGCTCGATCGGCAGGTCATCAAGTACAAGGAAAAGCATCGAGGCCACTGATCGATGTCTACCTCGCTCGATTTGTCATCGCAACATTTCTTGACGCTCTGTCAGACAGAGTTACCCAGTAAAAAACGATTATTTGAGCGCGCATCTGAAGCCATAGCAGACACCTTCGATCTACCCAGCGGAGCCATTTACCGAGAACTGCTCGGTAGAGAAAAGCTAGGCAGTACTGCTATTGGCGAGGGGGTCGCGATACCGCATTGCAGAGTCGATCTCTGCACGGAAGCCGTCGGTTGCCTGCTCACGTTGGCAGATCCCATCGACTTTTCCGCTCTAGATGATCGCCCTGTCGATATCGTCTTTATCCTACTGGTCCCCAGAGAGGCTACCCAGGCGCATTTAGACTTGCTGTCTAATCTCGCCACCCTTTTCTCCAATCCCGCCATGCGTTCTGCGTTGCGAGCAGCAAAAACCGCTGAAACGCTACAACAGCTATTATTGAGTGGAAACACCGCGTAATGCCCCGAATCATCATCATAAGCGGCAGCTCGGGAGCAGGGAAAAGCACGGCACTGAGACTACTGGAAGACGAGGGGTACTATTGCGTTGACAACCTACCCCCCCGCCTACTGCCAAATTTCATCGACGAAGTGCTGGAAAGCCCCTTTCACGATCGTTTTAATGGCGTCGTGGCGTGTATTGACGCCAGGGCGTTTAGAATGGAGTCGGGTGGTCAACAGAGCGCCCTTAAAGAACTCATTGCAATACCCGATCGCTTGATTATCTTCCTCGATGCACAGCCCCATTCTCTAATCAAACGATTTAGCGAGACCCGCCGTCGGCATCCCCTAGCCAACAACGATAGTTCTTTACCAGAGGCCATTGCGAAAGAACGAGAATCTCTTGAAGGCATTGCCGCGGAAGCCGATTTGTTGATTGACACGACAGACCTCACGCCCCGCGCACTCCGCGACACCATCACAACACGCATCGTAGAACAGCGGGATGGGCTCTCGGTCATGATCGAATCCTTTGCCTTTAAACGGGGCGTGCCGACCGATGCAGACTTTGTTTTCGACGCCCGCGCAATCCCCAATCCCTACTGGCAAGAAACATTACGCCAGCTGACCGGTCAGGATACGTTGGTGAAACAATACTTGGACAGCGAAGCGCGATGCTCAGCCTTTTATGAAAGACTGCGCGCATTTATCAACGGCGTTGTGGCTGATTTTAATCAATGTGATCGCAGCTATATGACCATTGCAATTGGCTGTACCGGTGGTCAACATCGGTCGGTCTACCTCGCCGATAAAATACACAAGGACCTGTTGGAGGCATTCCCGCATGCATTGATCAGGCACCGTGACCTAAAGCATGCTGAGATAACGTGAGCCAAAAGATCATCAAGGTCATCAACCCACTGGGGCTGCATGCGCGGCCTGCCGCCAAAATTGTTGAGTGCGCAGGTCGATTTTCGAGTGACATTTGGCTGCACTACAACGGTAAAGAAATTGATGCGAAGAGCATTATGTCTGTCTTAATGCTCGCGGCGCCCGTTGGTGCAGAACTGGGACTCCGCATTGAAGGAAGTGATGAAGCACCTGCTCGTGACGCACTAGAACAGCTTTTCGGAACAGGCTTTGGCGAATTGGAATAAGTCACAAATTCTTTGTGCTGTGTGGACCTGAGACAGTGGGTACGGATAATGAGGTCGCTCAGGGAGGCCCCAAGTGAATTCACCCGCCAACTTCTCCAGTAAAACTGAACGTCTTGATCGCGCTTTGCGCTCGGGAACGTTGGGTGATGTGGCCGGCATTCTTGCTGACATGTCGCCGGGAGATGTCGCCTACCTGATCAGCTCATCTCCTCCTGACTATCGTTCGGTATTACTCGGTTTGCTCAGTGCCGATCAGGAAGCACTGGTTGTCAATGAGCTGCCGGATGAACTCCGCAACGCCACACTGATTAATCGCGAACCGGAAGCACTCGCAGAAATCGTAGAACAGCTCGATGATGACGACGTTGCCGACATTCTGCAGGAATTGCCAGATGAGGTGACCGGTCGCGTGCTGGCCATTATGGACGAACAGTATCGGCAGCGATTGCAAAAGGTGTTGAGCTTTCCAGACGATGTTGCGGGTGGCCTGATGAGCACCGATACCATCACCATTCGAGCTGATCTGACACTCGATGTTGTGCTGCGCTATCTGCGCCGACATAGCGAAATTCCTGCCAACACGGACAACTTGGTGGTCGTTAATCGCAATGATCGGTTCGTTGGACTGCTGCCTATTGGAACCGTTTTAGTCTCGGATCCTGCTGTGTCAGTCAGAGAAATGATGATCACTGATCAAGAAGCGATCAATGCAGAAACCTCAGCAACAGAGGTTGCTCGCCGCTTCGAGCGAAACGATTGGATCTCTGCGCCAGTTGTAGACAGCACGGGTAAATTACTCGGTCGTATTACCATCGACGATGTGGTCGATGTTATCCGCGAAGAGGCTGATCACTCGTTGACCTCGCTGGCGGGGCTTGCCGAGGAAGATACTTTCGCCCCCGTATGGCAATCGGCGCCCAGACGCGCGATCTGGTTGGGAATTAACTTAATCACCGCCTTGCTCGCCTCATCAGTGATCAACGTGTTCCAAGACACCATCGAGAAGGTAGTCGCGCTCGCCGTGCTCATGCCCATTGTGGCGTCAATGGGCGGGATCGCAGGTACCCAAAGCTTGACGATTCTCATTCGAGCCATGGCCATGGGCCAGATCAATGGCCGCAATCAGTTGTGGCTGGTCGGCCGTGAATCGCTGGTTGGGTTACTCAATGGCCTCCTGTGGTCAGGGGTGATTGCCATAACGGCATCGCTGTGGTTTGGCGATGCCACTTTAGGTGTCATTATTGCTTGTGCGATGCTCATCAACTTAGCGACAGCGGGATTCGCTGGAGCGGGTTTACCACTGCTGCTGCGTCGCCTACAGATAGACCCGGCGCTTGCGGGCGGCGTCTTAGTGACCACCGTTACTGACGTCATGGGTTTTTTGGCTTTTTTGGGACTGGCCGCTCTATTTTACGGCTAAAGGCAGAGGGGATATGACGGACAGTTTCGATGAGGAAAATACTGAAGCTCAGGATCCCAGTAAAAGTGAGCGAAAACGGCAGATGCACGCGTTGCAAGCGATGGGTGAGCGGTTAGTCACCCTGCCCCAATCGGATCTGAATCTCATCACCATTTCAGACGAACGGCTTAGCGATGCCATTGCGTTGGCACGCCGTATCACGGCAAGGAGTGGATTAAAGCGACAGCTGCAATACATCGGTAAATTAATGCGATCTGTAGATGCCACTGAGATTGAAGAGGGGCTCGCTTATTTGGATCATCGTAACGCCTCCTCAGCGGCTGAGTTTCACCGAGTCGAAGCAGCCAGAGACAAGCTCATCGAACAGGGAGATGCCGCATTAGGCGAGATCATGGCGCAGTGGCCTGGTGCTGAGTCAACGTTACTGCGTCAATGGATACGACAACACCCAAAAGAAATTAGTCAGGGAAAGCAAAAAGCGCATGCCAAAAAATTATTTCGATACCTGTCTGACCTAGATCGTGCCGAACCTAGCACTTTTTAATCTTGAGCATCGTTGGCGCGCGATGAGGCATCAAATACCCGCTCAAAGATCACCTCGGGACTCTCCAGATCACCACTGACAGAGTACACGCCACTAGACAATCGGTTGACCTGCTCCTCGAACACTTTGCTCACCAAGTAAGTGCCAGCGGCAATCGGTAACCCTCCGGCAAGCGCGGCGACCCAAGGAATATTCTCCACCAGCGGCAATGTGACGACCAACTCACCGTCGACCGTCTCAGATATCAGGTCAATATCGCTGCTAAACGAAAAGTAGCCTCCCGAGCCTTCGATAGAGAAAGCCGGGATGGTGAGCAGCCCCTCCGAAAATTCAAAACGCCCTTTGGCCTGATCAAAGGTCACACCCGGATCGAATAGTTGATTGATATTTGCCCTCCTAAGCAATCCGGATAAGTTGAGTAAGCTCAGTAATCTGAGGGCGCCTTCCGCTTCCGCATTAGCCGAGGTGAAGGACCCTGATGCCATCTGTAAGTCCATGACCCCTGTAATCGAGGCGGCCGAAAAATCGGCAGGCCCACCCTGCCAACGCCAGTCTGCCTTTAAATTTCCACCCCGAGTCTCGACTAACGGTGCGACCCCGATTAATGCCAATGATTCACTGATATCACTCAACTCAGCTGCCAATGACAACGACGTTTGTTGCCCCTCGGGCGCGATACGCCAGCCAATACGAGTACTGGGCAGCCACTCGACACCCAGAAAATCACCAGTGATATCTCGAAACTCCCAGCCAACCGATTGATCGTAATCAACCACGAACGCGATATCACCCAAACTGTTATGGGTGCGATAGATCTCATTAACCTTCACAACAAGCGGAGCCCATTGCGGCGAAACCTCATCGGATGTTGGTGGGACAGCATCGGCCCACTGATCAGCCATATCGGGCAATCCATCGAGATCGAGAGCGTCAATCGAAAGCTGTCGAGTCAGCGAGCCATCGAGCGGCGCCTCTGCGCTGCCTTGAGGTAACAAGATCTGCTGCTGAAACGCTGCACGAAGCCAAGGTAGGCTAAATTGCGCGTCCACCCTGTCGCCTTCGACCGTCGCCCCCAACAACAGTTCACCCAACTCCTCTCCACGCCAGCGCAATTGACCTACTCGCAAAGCGTGCACGCTGACTGGCATCGACTGACCGAGCGATGGAGTGGTGGATGACAGGTCCAAAGATGACCACTCACTGATATCTAAAGACGGCAAAAAGCCCGTTAGTAGCAACCCCGAATCTGGTAGCGCTAACGGATTATCTGCAGGTCGTGTTCGCGGTGTCACATCGATGGTGGCTGCCGCGGCATCGAGCAGCGAGAAGTCTGCCACGGCCGATAATCGCCCAAACCAAAAAGCGCGCCAAACCGGCGAGGCTCGGTTGCTCCACCGCACGTGAAGCGGCGCTCTTGATTCCACAGCCTTACCCCAAGGCAGTGGCAAGTCGATCGCAACACCCTCTAAGTCTGATCGAATATCAACGGCAACCGCATCGGCGACCGTCACTGTGACAGTGACGGGTGCAACGCCCTCTGCCGGAATGGCGACGCTAATTGGCCGCCAAGTGCTGATATCAGCCACTGCCGCCTCAAACTGAAACGTCGCAGCGAGCACCGTATCGGTTCTGTTTGTCAGATGAGGTCCTATATCGACCAAAACGGGTCGCCCAAAAAGCGTCGCCGACAAATCACTGCCATAAAATCCAGTCGTCGTCTGATAGCCGATCTGACCCGTCACTTTATCGGCCTGTAGCGCTAATAAATTTGACCCAATACGAGCATTATCGAGGGTTACCCCAACATCCACGTCCAGCGTGTCCGATGGTTTTTTTAAATCGAAAGCGATCCGTAGCTCGGTATCGGCATCACCCGCTATCTGAAGATCGTTCACAATAGGACCGGCAAATGCCAAAGCCGGCAATTGCGCTAACGTCTGCTGAATGTCGAGGGCGTTATTGCGTGAAACCGCTTGTATCGTCAGCGGTGTGGTACCCCGTGCCAGCGCGATGTTCACCGCAGCGCGGTCGAGTGTCGTACCCGCCACCGTGGTGCCTGGTGACCAAACCGCTATCTGCGTATCGTCAATCCGCAACTGGCCACTAGTGATCTGCGCTGGCGGCCAACCCAACTGATAGTCGAGCGACACGTCAGAGAGTTCAGCTGCCAGCTGCATCGTTTGACCGTCATCACCATAAGGCCTGAAGCCACCATGCCAGAGGAAGATCGCCTCATCGATGTGGCCAGCAGTTGGCGCTGTCTTCAACCATTCATAAGATCGCTCCGGCAGGCGATAAGGCACATAAGCGTCACGGATAGCAATTGGCGCATCCATAACCGCGGCGGACAGGCGCATAACCAAGGGCGACGATGAGACTTTTGAGAGCGGGATATCAATCGCAAACTGCACTTTTGCCGCGTGGCCCGGTGCCTCTGCAAGGAAGAGCCCCTGCTCTAAAAACAGGGCATCACGTCTCCAACGACCCGCTAATGTGCCAGTGACCGACGGCAATGCAATGGGCTCACGATAGACCCTAGGCAATTCAATCTGGAAGTCGGTTGCGCGAATCCACGCCTGCGCACCCTGATCGGTTGCCGCAATCGTGGCATCGATCCCGACCAATCCAGGTACCTTGCGGAAAGGCCTCATCGCAACATCGATAACCTCGGCTTCCACTGCCCAAGCACTAAAAGGATCCGTCAACGCGTCGATCGCCAATGACAAACCCTCGACGCGCCCAGTAGGATTGAGCCCTGTCAGCATCGTGTTGGTTAACTCAGGCAGTATTTGGCTCGCCACTAATACTGTCATGAGGGGCGCCACTTCGAATTGCTGCGTTCGCAACTCCCACCCCTCCGCTCCCTGGGTCAGCTGTAATCGAGGAATTTCGGCCTGAATCTCCTCGGATTCGAGCTGGCCGTTTTGAATGAAGAGCTGGGTTGCATCGGTAGTGCCGTCGACGGCAGCCTCAAAGTGCAGTTTTTTTAAGTAAAACGAATCGTTACCAGCAACGGTAAGATTCTCGAATGCACCTTGGATAACACCACTCGGTACCCCGCCGCTCGCTTGCCACCAAAAGTTTGCAGTGCCATCAGCCGTCACTGAATGCCCGAGCAGCGGTCCCAAATAAGAGAGGCCCAAACCCGTCAACTGACCATAGAGCTCACCATAAAAGCGATCAAAAAGAAGCGGATCCCCGATACCAAAACCCTGCGCCGTTAAGAGCTGCCCTTCCGGTGCCTCAACAGAGACGTTCACAGTGCGCCGACTGCGCTCTCTCACCATGTCGATGTGCACCCGCAAGGGCGCTAAAGAGACCGTCTTATCACTCTCCTCCACCTCGTTGATCAGCGTTGCATTGCGAATCTGAACGCTGTCGAACGTATTGAGCAGATCGCGCACATTATCTGGCAAGCGGAATGGCCCCCGTTGCCGTCCGATCTGCCACTTAATAGTCGGCTCCATTAACGTGAGCTCGTCAAATCGCAGCGCTCGACTCAGGAGACTCTGCCACGGATCAAGACGAATACGAGCCGCGTTAAGGTGTATCCACCCCTCTTCATATCCGTCAACGCGAATCGAGAATTGAGAGAAGCTCACCGTTGGTGAGAAACCTTCCATGCTGCCCACCATCCCAGCGACCGAGACTTCGCCCGGGACGCGTTGTGACAATGCATGCTCTATTTCATCTTGAAAGCCCGGCAGCGCGCCCATCAGCAATCGGCCACCACTGACATAAATGGCGAGCAGAACAAGCATCGTTACCATCGCGGGCCAAATAATGCGGCCCAACCTCCGGGGCACGGATTTAACCATGACGCATGGTCACTCCGTTGCGCTGCAGCAGGTGACGTGTCTCACACAGTGGCAAACCCACCACGGCACTATAGCTACCGACTATTTGCTGTACGAAAGCGCCTGCATAACCCTGTATGCCATAGGCTCCCGCCTTGTCCCACGGTTCGTCAGTGGCTAAATACTCGCCGATCGCAGCGCTAGAGAGCGCGGTAAAGGTCACCGAAGTGCACGTACAAACCTGTTGTACGCTTCCCTCTCGTAACAGCGCAACGGCCGTATACACCTCATGAGTGCGTCCTGACAACGCCTCTAACATCGCCATAGCATCGTCGCGATCATGCGGCTTACCCAGTATGCGATGTCCTAGCGCGACGGCTGTATCGGCACCCAGCGTTAGATCATTTTGACGGTCGCACACTCTCGCTTTGCTTTCTGCTAACCGCGACACGTACTGCTCAGGTGGCTCCCCTGGGAGGAGTCGCTCATCAATATCTGGCGAGGCACTGTCAAAATCAGTCACTAGGGTTGCCAGCAGTGCCTGGCGTCTCGGACTAGACGATGCGAGTGTTAGCCGCATCACACTACGCCGTAATGACGTCGAAGTTGACGACAAACATGCCGGGTAGGTATCCAGCACAACATCGATATCGCCAAACCCAACAATCCTGTTAACGGCAGGGTGGGCAAATCGATACCCGCTCTAAGCCAGCCCTCAATACCTAAACTCAGTGCCATCAGCGCCAGTATCACTAACGATTGCTGCAGGCCATCAAACTGGCGAATGCGTTGGTAACTGAACAACAGCACCAGCGTCGCCACCATCAGCCCGAAACAAGAAACACCCAGTGGCGCCCCCTCAATCAAGTCTTGGGCCAACCCCACACAAAAAGCCGTAGTGACGCCAACTTGATGCGGTAAGGCGAGAACCCAATAAAACAGGGCAAGTGCCACAAAATCCGGCCTGAGCATTCGCCACTCTAAGGGCAACGGCAGCAACATGGTCACTAGGGCGATGCCCAGCGATAAGTAAATGACCCACAACGCCTGCGTGCGCTCTATCACGGCGCCCCCTCGCGTTGGCGATCGCCCCACATCACGACCAACACATAGCGGCCCCGATCCAATAATGAGGACGGTGCGGCAAACACCGTGGCAAAAGCATCACCCTCCACGATGAGGACTTCGGTGATGCGAGCCACTGGATAACCGTGTGGAAAACGCCCCCCTAGACCCGAGGTCACCAGCAGATCGCCGACTCGGATATCCGTCGTGGCGGGTAAGTGTCGAATAATAAGGCGGTCAATAGAACCGCTGCCTTCTGCGATCGCACGCAACCCTGACCGATTGACCTGCACGGGCAAGGCGTGGGCGCTGTCGGTAATCAGCACCACGCGGCTATTACGGTTACCGCTGCTGGTGACTTGACCTATTAATCCCTCAGCCCCTAAAACAGGCTGACCATCGGCCACACCGTCATTGGCACCCTTGTCCAGCATGACAATATGCCGAGCAGGATCCGGAGACAGACTGGTGATTCGCGCCGCAATTAAATCGTCCCCAATATCGCGGGCTGAGTTCAGCAGTGCCTTATACCGTGCATTTTCTGCTAACAATGACCCCAACCGCTGAGACTGTCCTTTCAACACGCGATTTTCCTGCTGCAGCCGCAGCACTTCCTCTTGCAAACTGCTCCTCGATTCGAAGACGCTACCCAGTCGATCCCACGCGTCGAGTGGCGCGAGCACCAAGCTAGTGGCGAGTGCGACGCCATCAATGGCGCCGCGTTTTACCGCACTGACACGCGGATCATCTCGGAAAAAAAACAGCAAAAGAAAACAGACGGTGCTC
>CAJWWJ010000012.1 GCA_913048575.1 uncultured Halieaceae bacterium | reverse complement strand
GCTTAGTGCATATCATCGGGTAGCGAGTTATGAGGCACCCATTCACTGCGGCCATCTACCTGTCAGAATCTAGCGTCAGAATCGAGTTCATGACAAAGGGCGGTGTTACCCACCCGATTTATTGCATCAGGTGTTTGACGCAGTTCGTAAGTCAGCAAGGTGTGCTAAGCCAGCAACCCCCAAGGTCGCCGCGACAAACAGATCAGGCATGTTGGATAGCGCTTGTTTCATGGCTATGAGCAACAGGGCGCCAGACACCAGATGGAGTAGTAGCGGAGGTGGGCCGTGAAGTCCCGCTTTACGATGGCGCCAAAAGAGCCAAAGCGCCTCGACCATCATGCCCAGCAAGATGGCATCAATGAGTCCAGCCATCGTGAACCAGTCAGGCACGCTTTACGCTCGTGCAAGCCCCAGTAGTTGTGCTAAGTCCTTAAAGAACACGCGAATATGCGCAAAAGGTCGGCGACGCACCAATTTTTTGGTGGTGTACGACTGCCACGTTAAGGTCTGCACGTCAGGGTCTCGGCACATCGCGACAAATTTTTCGCGCCGCTTGTCGGTGCCGTACCAAAACCGCTGTAGCAATCCGAGCACCCAAAAGACCTTGCCATGGAGTTTCATAAATTGTTTGCGCGCCTGAGCGAGTGCGCGTGCATCACCTGTTGCCAAGAAGGCGTCGAGGGCGTTGGCACTCAGCCGCCCACAGAGCATGGCGTAGTAGATGCCCTCGCCAGAAGCTGGCGCGACCACACCCGCCGCATCACCCGACACTAAGACCGCGCGGCCGTCATCCCAGCGTTTCATTGGTTTCATAGGAATGGGGGCGCCTTCTTTGCGTTTGGTCGTCGCCTCTGCTAATCCTACATCGGCACGCAGCGCCGCGACTGAGGCTTTGGCTGAGAAATCTTTGTGGGCACTGCCCACTCCAATACTCGCGTTTTTGCCATGAGGAAAGACCCAAGCATAAAAATCAGGTGAGAGACGACCTTGATACCAGACGTCACAGCGGTCCGGGTCATAAGCAGCCCAATTTTGATCTTCGGGTACCTCGATAATCTCGTGATAAGCCAGCACCCAGGGCGTTTTCTCTGCATCGGGAATCGTGGCTCTGGCGACGGCAGAGCGAGCGCCGTCGGCACCGAGCACACTGCGCGCCGTGACCGTGATAGTGCGAGGATTTTCGTCTTTCGTTTGATACGTGAGCGAAACCAGCTCTTCTTGGTATTCGAGTGACTTAAAGACTCCTGGCACCACTGTGGCACCGGCTTCGCTGGCACGTTGTCGCAACCAAGGATCAAATTCATCGCGATCGACCATGCCCACAAACGTGCCATCGATCGGCATATCCACGGACTGACCTTTGGGAGAAATCATGCGCGCTGAACGGATTCGCGCAACCACCAGGTGATCGGGAATATTGAACTCCTGCATTAGGCAAGGGGGGATGGCGCCACCACAGGGTTTGATCCTGAAGCCACGTTCCAGCAGCAATACCCGGTGACCCTTGTTTGCCAGCTCATGAGCTGCAGTCGCGCCCGACGGGCCGCCACCCACCACGATCGTGTCGTAATCTGTGCGCGGTTGTGTCATCTGATGCCTCCCTCTCCAGCTTCCGCTAGAGCAATGTCACCAAAGGAGGGGGCAACGGGTTCGTTGCTGAGGCCCCAGTTGGCGATGTGAATGTGCCGTGCAAGTGACGCGGCAATTAAGAATAGGAATCCCTCGCAGGCAAAAACGAGCCCGTAAGAGATCGCCGGCTCATCGAGCCAGTAGCGCGTGAGATCAACTGCCACGGTGCCCAAAAAACCGCCGAAGGCAAACGCAATGGCTTGAGCGGCACCCCATAATCCCATGCGGATGCCTTCTCGTTTTTGTTGGCCGGCACTCGCCAGTACCATCATGGCGCCAATTGCGGCAACGGCAAAACCGCCGTTGGCCGTGCCCAGTAAAAAGACGTTGGCCTCGAGGGGCCACGTGGCGCTGGAGAGTCCGCCCCAGCACAGTAAAAAGAGTGCCACCGCTGAGAGCAAGCAACCGCCGCGGATCCACAGTCGTAATAGGCTGGCCCCGCGAGATTTAAACAATAGTGTCGAGGCTGCCATCGCGGCCATACCGAGTAACACACCGGCATGTTGCACACCCGCCAGCTGTGTTGATTCTCCAGGCGTGCGGCCAAATACGAGGCCCGCAAAGGGCTCCAAAATGAGATCTTGAGCTGAGTAAGCAAGCATTGAGATAAAAACAAAAATGGTAAAGAGGCGCGCCTGTGGATCAGTCCATACATCTGCCAGTGCAATCATGAAAGGGCTTTTCGGCGAGACTTCTGATGCTGCCACCTCAATTTCCGTCGCTGCAGAGGGCGCGGGCTCAATGCCGCGAATCACGGCCAGCGTGATGAGAACGGCGAGCAGCGAGACCGTCGATGTCACGATCAGTAATCGCTCAGGGGAGTAGGGGTCGAGAAAGTGTCCGGCAACGCCAGCGGTGACGGCAAAGCCGATAATCATCATGAACCATACCAGTGCCGCCGCTGCGGGCTTGCGCTCTGAGGCAACATGCTTTGCCAATAGCGCGAGTAAGGAGGTGCCCGTGGCGCCGGTGCCGACACCGATCGCAAAAAAGCCGACCGCCGCAATGCCAACACCTAACCAGTGGTTCTGCGGAATGAGGGTGGTGCCGAATGCGGCGCCGACCCCGCCGATCGCTAAAATAAACATGCCGCCGATGATCCACGGCGTTCGGCGGCCCCCAATGTCAGAGCCGTAACCGATCCGCGGCCGCGCTAACTGCACAATGTGATGAATGGTCACCAGAAAACCGGGTAGCGAGGCGGCCAGTGCCAGCTCCACCACCATAATTCGATTCAAAGTAGACGTGGTGAGCACCACAATGCCACCCAATGCCGTCTGGATGAGACCGAGGCGAATAATATGCCACCAACTCAGATGTCTTGCCTGCGATAGATTCACATCAGCCACCCGCCGAGCCCGATCGCCACGGCCATCATGCCTAAGACATAAAGTGAGACACCTGTGGCGTTGTACCAGGGCGCAAATTGTTTTGGATCACGCAGTAGTTTGCGCATCGCGAGTAGTTGCGCGACTACCACAAGGCTGACAGTGAGCGCAAAAGGCATAAGACCCCAACGCACGAGTAGTAGGATCACAATGAGCTGTGGCAGCAACATAAAGAGGCAAGCAACACGCGCGGCGCGTGTGGGGCCGAGCTGCGCGGGCAGTGAGCGGATACCCATCGTCAGATCACCCTCAACACTTTTAAAGTCGTTGAGGGTCATGATGCCGTGGGCACCGATACTATAAAGCAGTGCGATGAGCAGAATCGGCTCTGCGGGTAGGTCACCACCGATGACAATAGCGGCGCCCGTGATCCAGGCGAGTCCTTCATAACTGATGGCAACGGCGCTATTACCCCACCAGCCATTCATTTTGAGACGCAGTGGCGGTGCGCTGTAAGCCCACGCCAATACGAGTCCTAAGCCGGTAGCCGCCGCGATCCATGGTCCCAACAAAATAGCCCACGTTTGTGCGATGGCTGTCCACACGACCGCAAACCAAAAAGCCGTCTTACCGGGGACGCGTCCCGAGGGAATGGGTCGGTCTGGTTCGTTCAGCGCGTCGACATCTTGATCGTACCAGTCATTCACAATCTGACTGGCGCCGCAGACTAGCGGTCCGGTAAGTATTACGCCGGCCAGCAGGGACCAACCGCTCAGATCTGTTCCGGGACCTGCAGAAATCCAGCCGCACAGAAATGCCCACATTGGTGGGAACCATGTGATCGGTTTGAGAAGTTGTAGCAGCGCGCCCGGTGACGCCCTGCCAACTGCTACGTTGACCGGGGCAGACTGATTCATAACGGCATGGTGGGCGCAGGGGGAAAGTAAGT
Organism: uncultured Halieaceae bacterium; assembly: GCA_913048575.1. Taxonomy (GTDB): domain Bacteria; phylum Pseudomonadota; class Gammaproteobacteria; order Pseudomonadales; family Halieaceae; genus Luminiphilus. The sequence continues at coordinate 19,129 of CAJWWJ010000012.1, read as the reverse complement.
CAAATTTAATTTACAGTTTATGCGTCCAAAAATATGGAATACGGATATTTAGGCCACATTGTCCTCAGAGTCGCCAATATCGAACCGACGTAATTTGGTATAGAGGCTCTGTCGGCTGAGCCCGAGCAGTTCAGCTGCTGCGGCCCTATTATCTTGTGTGAGCTTGAGTGCGGCCTCGATGCAGAGTGCTTCGATGACGTCTGTTGACTCTCTTACCAGCTGTTTCAATGGGACTCGACCCACTCGCCCGGTAATTTGCTCTATGGAGCGAGGCAAATGAACATCGGTGGCCTTTTCGCCATTGATGCGACGACTGACATCGCGAATAAACATGAGAATCAGGGGTCGGCCGGAGTACTCAGTTTGCACCGCCGATAATTCGATATCGAGCTGTGCACCGACCTCTGTCCTAAGAAGAGAGCTAAATAATTGTAGTGGGCGATCCGACTGAATATTACCGAGCAGTATATCGAGATCGACTATTGAGCGGCCCAGCCAACGATCTGCGCGTCGTCCTGTCGCTTGTTGTTCATCCTGAATGCCCGCCATATCGAGATAGGCGTTATTAGCGGCAATGACGATGCCGTTTTGATCCGTGATCAAAATGCCATCTGGGGCATGTTCGAAACTGTCGCCCCCTAGCGTTAGGTCCGCTACGGTGTCCGATGAGGTGGCGAGACGAATTAAGAGGCGAGTTTCGTTTCCCTGACGCAGGCAGGTCACGCCCGTTTTCAGTGTGTCGCCGCTTGCTGTGGTGATTTCTCCCGGTACGACACCCGTCGTGCTGCGTGCTTCTCTTTGTAGCTCGGTCAGCGCGCGGGCGCCCTTATTATCAAGACCCACGGGGAAAACGCGCCCTACTAGTGCGCCGTCCTCCAGCTCTAATAGGCTGCTGGCGACACTGTTGGCTTCGAGCACTCGTCCTGACAGATCGTCTACTACGAGAAAGCCCTCGGCAACCATTTCCAGCATGCGACGGTAACGGGCCTCCAGTCGACGGTTGCTCCAATAGTCTTGTTCCAGCGTGCGCTGAGCGTTGACGAGTTGCTGCCGTAAATTGGTTTCGCTCCGCAAATCAACGCAAGCCAGTCGAATGGTATGGTCAGTGTCATTCGCGCACAGCCAACAAATAGTGGGCAGCGGCTCAGCTTCAGGTCCTAAGACGATGGCAACATCGACCCGATGCGCTGTTCCCGGCTCTGACACTGCCGCAGTCAGTGCGGCTTGTGCGATGTCGGTGTCCGACTCTCGAACCAGCTCCAGCCAAGGGCGGCCGATCATGGCGTCACGCGGTAATTGCCGCATCGGCCCCGAGTCTGAAGCGACGTCGGCAATCCGAAGTGAGTCGTTTAGGGTGATTTGCAAGTCTGCGAGGCTCGCCAGCAATGCTTCCGTGCCTGCTTGTGTGGAGATTGACAAGTTTTTGGCCTCCAAGTTTTTGGCCTGCTGCGGGAGTGTCTCAATAATCAGTGTCTCAAGATTTTGACACCACCGCGCTCTAGATCGGGAGTCTCGCACACTAAATCCCCGATAAAAAGACCTTTAAGCAGTATTGCTACCTTGAAAGCCGATCGACAAGTGTCAAAACTGATTAAATTGCTGTATGTAAAAAATGTTTGACACTACGCCGAGCTGTCTCTACTCTGAATCCCATAATATCGCCGTGGCGTCTGCTGCGGTTGGAGGTTTGTATGAGCGCGAGTGAGCCGGCCGAAGGCCGACAGGGGCAGCCGCTATATACCTCGGCGGAACGTGCTCGCCGGGATGCGACGAAATGGACGCTGGTGCAAGGCATTTTAGCGCCGATCCAGTTTCTCGCTTTTGCGATTAGTCTTTGCTTAGTAGTGAACTACTTGCTCAATGGCGCAGGCCTGGCCGCCGCCACACTGTCCGTAGTGGTAAAAACGTTCTTGCTCTACGCCATCATGATTACTGGCGCTATCTGGGAAAAAGTCGTTTTCGGTCGCTATCTTTTTGCACCGGCTTTTTTCTGGGAAGACGTGGTCAGCATGGTGGTCATGTTCCTGCATACGGCTTATGTCGTGATGTGGTTAGCGGGATGGGGAACTCCGGTCGAGCAAATGTGGATGGCATTGGCGGCCTACGCGAGTTACGCCGTGAACGCCTTGCAGTTCCTATTGAAGTTCCAAGCCGCGAAAAAGACGAGTGCTGACAGCGAAGACGATGCGTCGACCTTACTAGGAGCTCGGGGAGTACTCGATACGTGACTGAGGTGATTGCTCGCGCAGAACCAACCGGTACCCCCGCGGTGATCACAGAGCGGGGCGAGCGAGCTGTTTTCTGTGGTTTGACATCGATCATCTGGCTCCATCGCAGAATTCAAGACGCCTTTTTCCTGGTGGTGGGTTCAAGAACTTGCGCACACTTACTGCAGTCTGCTGCAGGGGTTATGATCTTTGCTGAGCCGCGTTTTGCCACGGCAATACTGGGTGAACGAGATCTAGCGGGAATGGCTGATTGCAATGAGGAGCTTGATCGTGTCGTGTCAGAGTTACTCGCGCGGCGGCCCGACGTAAGACGCTTGTTCTTAGTGGGCTCCTGTCCGTCAGAGGTGATCAAACTTGATCTCGCCAATGCTGCGGCAAGATTACAACGCGTGCATGATAATCGATTGAGGATCTCAGCATTCAGTGGTTCTGGTATTGAAACAACCTTTACCCAAGGTGAGGATCAGTGTCTCGCGAGTATGGTTCCAGACTTGCCAACCGCGCAGGACAGTAGCCTTAGGTTGATGGTGGTGGGGACATTGGCTGACATCGTGGAGGAGCAATTCCGAAGACATTTTGCTCAGCTGGGTATCACTGAGGTGGATTTTTTCCCGGCGGCGCGTGCCGATGATTTGCCCACCGTAGGGCCCGGCACTCGGATATTATTAGCGCAACCTTACCTTAGTGACACGGTGGCAGCTTTACGTAAACGAGGTGGCAAGTTAATCAGTGCGCTTTACCCATTGGGTATTCAAGGCACGCTCGCTTGGTTCCAAGCCGCTGCCGCAGAGTGGGGTTGCTCGGCCGAAACGGTGCAAGAGGCACTGGCGATTCCCATCGCGCGAGCGCAAAAAGCGCTGAGCCGTGTCCGGTCGTCGCTCGAGGGCAAAACTTTACAGTTTTTGCCGGATTCGCAGCTCGAAATCCCCTTGGCGAGATTTTTAAGTGAAGAGTGTGGCATGTCGCTTGTTGAGGTGGCCACGCCTTTTATCGATCAATCTCTGATGGCTGAAGAATTGGCGCGCTTAGCAGAAGATGTGCGTTTGGTTGAAGGGGCTGATCTCGATTCGGCGTTGGCGAGGGTTAGGGCGAATCGCCCTGATCTCACCGTCTGTGGGATGGGCATCGCAAATCCATTAGAAGCTGAAGGCCTGCGAACTAAGTGGTCGATTGAGCTGGTGTTTACGCCGATACAGGGTTTTGATCAGGTCGCTGATCTCGCGGGACTGTTCTCGCGCCCGCTCGTGCGAGAGCGGCAGCTCGAGGTGGGATCGTGGAGTTAGCGCTGTGGACCTATGAAGGCCCCCCGCACGTCGGTGCGATTCGGATCGCGGCGTCAATGCGCGATGTGCATTTGGTACTGCATGCGCCGCAAGGTGATACCTATGCGGATCTGCTGTTCACCATGATTGAACGAGAAAACCGCAGGCCACCTGTGACGTGGACTACCTTTCAGGCACGAGATCTCGGTAGCTCGACTGCCGAGATGGTGATCAATACGCTGGAGGGTGTCTGCGAACGTTATAGCCCTCAAGTACTGTTGGTGGCTGAGTCCTGTACTGGCGAGTTACTGCAAGATCAACCCGGTGCGCTGGCGAAGGGTGCCAACCTGTCTGCGCCGGTGATTCCGATCGAAATGGCGGCCTACACTCACAAAGAAAACTGGGGCGCGAGCGAGACGTTTTACCAGTTGGTGCGCGGTTTATTGGCGGCCAGAGCCTTAAAGCCCGGTGAGACAAAAGCTCCCCGTGCGGCGGATCAGCCGCCATCAGTGAATCTCATCGGTCCCACGAAGCTGGGCTTCCGGTGCCGCGATGACGTGGTGGAGGTACAGAAGTTATTAGAGCAGATGGGTGTTCGCGTGAATGTGGTGGCGCCGCTTGATGCGACACCCCGAGATTTGCTGCGTATTCCTGATGCCGATGCCAATGTGAACTTGGCGCCAGAAGTCGGTGATCTCACCTGTGATTGGCTAAAGCGTCAATTTCAGCAGCCCATTATTTCGACGGTTCCCATGGGTTGGGGCGCTACGCGTGACTTTATTGCCGAAGTGTCTGAGACGCTCGGCTTGGACATCGACGTCGAGTCAGTGGGCGACAGTCGTTTACCGTGGTATAGCCGATCGGTTGACTCCACTTATTTGACTAATAAGCGTGTCTTTATTTTTGCTGATGGCACTCACGCCATCGCAGCGGCGCGCATTGCGCGTGACGAAATGGGTTTCGAGGTCGTTGGCTTGGGTACCTATAGTCGTGAGCGGGCTCGAGATGTTCGGGCGTTGGCCAAAGAATATGGTCTAGAAGCGTTGATCACAGATGACTACCTCGCCGTAGAACGAGCCGTGGAAGCACTGCAACCTGAACTGGTACTGGGTACGCAGATGGAGCGCCATATTGCCAAGCGCCTAGGCTTGCCGTGCGCAGTGATTTCAACGCCGGCCCACGTGCAGGATTATCCTGCCCGATACTCCCCACAAATGGGTTTCGAAGGCTGTAACGTGCTGTTTGATACCTGGGTTCACCCCCTCATTATGGGATTAGAGGAGCATCTCTTGACGATGTTCCGCGACGACTTTGAATTCAATGATACCGCGGCACCCTCGCACTTGGGTGGCGAGGGGGGTGGTGCGCACCAGCCAGACACCGTGGCGTCGATCGAAGAAGCCGCGGAAACTGATGAGCCCGGCGCCATTGCTTGGGCGGTTTCTGCTGAGAAAGAATTGCGCAAGATTCCTTTTTTCGTGCGCGGTAAAGCGCGCCGAAATACCGAGCACTTTGCGATTGAGAATGGCTTGTCCCTGATCGATGTCGAGACGCTTTATGAAGCGAAAGCACACTACAGCCGCTGACACTGCCAGCCCGCTGCGGGTTGTGCTGGTCACACTGGATAACCATGTCAGTGGGGCGTGGTCTCGGGCGGCGGGTGCACTCTCTAAGCAGGTGCCTGACCTAGCGGTCTCATCGCATGCCGCAACGGAATGGGACCGTGATCCCGCGTCACTTGAGACAACACTATCGGCGATCGCCGAGGGCGACATCATCATTGTCACCATGCTGTTTATGGAACCCCATATTGAGGCCGTCCGCGAAGCACTGACCGCTCGCAGCGATCACTGCGATGCGATGATCTGTTGTATGTCGGCCCCCGAAATTATGCGTTTAACGCGCATGGGTCGGTTCCGGATGGATACCGAAGCCACAGGCGCCATGGCGTTGCTGAAGCGAATGCGGGGCGGCGGTGATAAATCTAAGCGTCCGGCCGGTGCGCAGCAAATGACAATGCTGCGTCGTTTGCCTCGGTTACTGCGGTTTATACCGGGCACCGCACAAGACGTGAGAGCGTATTTTCTGACACTGCAATACTGGTTAGCGGGATCAGAAGTCAATCTTGCCCGCATGATGGCGTTTTTGATTTCACGTTATGCAGAGGGTGCCGACGCGACGCTCAAAGAGAGCCTGACTTACGAGGCCCCCGTCGAGTACCCCGAGACAGGCCTTTACCATAAGAGCCTGCCGAACCGGATGACCGATGACGCCGCTCAATTGCCGCGGGTGCCGAAACAGAAAAAAACCGGGACGGTGGGTTTATTGTTGATGCGTTCTTACGCCCTATCGGGGAACAGCGCGCATTACGACGCAGTGATCGAGGCGTTCGAAGGACGCGGACTACAAGTGATTCCGGCATTTGCATCAGGTCTTGATGCGCGACCAGCAGTGGATGCGTTTTTCATGGATCGGGGCAAGCCCATTGTCGACGCCGTGATCTCGCTGACCGGTTTCTCGCTAGTCGGCGGCCCCGCATACAATGACACTGATGCTGCTCAAGCACTGCTTGAGCAGTTAGACGTCCCTTATTTGGCGGTTCAAGGACTGGAATTTCAGAGCCTACAAGATTGGGAGGCTTCGACTACCGGGCTGATGCCGGTTGAGGCGACGATGATGGTTGCGATACCAGAGTTGGATGGCGCGACCGGTGCCATGGTCTTTGGGGGCCGATCCGATGTGGCGAGCGGCGGTGATTCCGATATGCAGCCGCATCCTGAGCGCGTCGTCCGACTGGCTGATCGGGTAGAGCGATTGGTGTCGTTGCGGCGGTCGTCAAAAGCGGAACGTAAAGTGGCGATTGTGCTGTTTAATTTCCCCCCCAACAGCGGCGCAACCGGGACCGCAGCCCACTTAAGCGTCTTTGAATCCTTATTTAATACCTTGCGCGCCATGCGTGACGAGGGTTATTCCGTTGAATTGCCCGAGTCGCATGAAGCGCTCCGAGATGCGGTGTTATCGGGTAACGCAAAGCAGTTTGGCGCCGAGGCCAATGTGCATCACCGGATCACGGTTGATGATCATGTGCGATCTGAGCCATGGCTCGACGAAATCGAAGCGCAATGGGGGCCGGCACCAGGCAAAGAGCTGACCGATGGCCAGCATCTGTTCATTTTGGGTCAGTCATTCGGCAACGTGCTGGTTGGCATTCAGCCGTCTATTGGTTACGAAGGCGATCCGATGCGGCTGCTTTTTGAAGGTGGCTTAGCGCCCACGCATGCCTTCTCCGCTTTTTACCGCTGGATTCGAGAAGGCTATGGCGCTGACGCCGTATTGCATTTTGGCACCCACGGTTCGTTAGAGTTCATGCCAGGAAAGCAGGTGGGCTTATCCAGCGCGTGCTGGCCTGATCGACTGATTGCTGACTTACCTAATGTCTATTTATATGCTGCGAATAACCCCTCCGAGGGGTTGATCGCTAAGCGCCGTGCGGCATCAACACTCGTGAGCTATCTCACTCCACCGGTAACTCATTCAGATCTTTATCGACACTTTATCGATTTGCGTGCCTCCATCGATCACTGGCGTCAGCGGCCGGCAGAGATCACTCAAGAAGCGGAACAGGCGATGGTTGATGCGGTTCTGGCGATTGCCGCACAGTGTGAGTTGTGTGAAGAGGGGACCCAATGGCCCCGTGAGCAATGGTCAACCAGCATGATGGCGCTGCGCGATCGCCTAGATGAAATTGAACAGGCACTGATTCCATTTGGTTTACATGTAGTCGGTCAGCCAATGAAGCCAGCCGATCGAGCGGAATTGGTGAGCGCAATGGCCGAAGCGGGTGGCGCGCAGCCGGTTCTGCCGGCGCAATTGGCCTCGGCGATTGAAGATGGCGAAGCGGCTATGCTATCCGATTTGCTGGCGGCGCATATGCCAGAGTCAGATCAAAGCGAGACAGAGACCTTGGCGACGACACTTCGTGACGCCTACCAACTTCTCAAAGAAGATCACGAATTGAAGGCTCTGCTGAGAGCGCTGGATGGCCGTTTTATTCCGCCAGTGAAAGGTGGAGATGTATTGCGGGCGCCGGATATTTTACCTACGGGTCGTAATGTCCACGGTTTCGACCCCTATCGTTTGCCCGCTGGTTTTGCGCAGGCAGAAGGTCATCGACAGGCCGATCAATTGCTTGCTCGGCATCAGTCGGAAACGGGCTCGCTGCCTGAATCCGTGGCGCTCGTGCTCTGGGGCACTGACAACCTGAAAACAGAGGGTGTGAGCATTGCGCAGGCGCTGGCGTTACTGGGCGCTGAGGCGCGACAGGACAGTTACGGGCGTGTGGTCGGTGCCAAGCTGATGCCGTTGGATAGCCTAGGTAGGCCGCGTATTGACGTACTGGTGACGTTGTCAGGTATTTTCCGCGACTTGTTGCCGACGCAAACACAGTTGCTGGCAGAGGCCAGCTGGCTCGCCGCCACCGCGGACGAGGATCCCGAACAGAATTTTGTGCGCAAGCATGTCCTGGCCTATCAGGCAGAACACGGTTGCGATATCGAGGCGGCCGCACTGAGAGTGTTTAGCAATGCAGAGGGCGCGTACGGTTCTAATGTGAACTACTTACTCGATAGCGGTCGCTGGGAAGAGGAAGACGAGCTCGCAGACTGCTACACCCAACGCAAAGGGTTTGCCTATGACCGTTACGGCAAGGTGAGTCAGCAATCAGATCTACTTAATCGGGTACTCGAAGACGTCGAGCTCACCTATCAAAACCTTGATTCAGTCGAGCTGGGCATCACGACAGTCGATCATTATTTCGGCACGCTTGGTGGCATCAGTAGTGCTGTGCAACGGGCTCGCGGCGAACGTGTACCGGTTTACATCGCCGACCATACGACCGGGGGAGCGGGTCGAGTACGAACGCTCAACGAACAAGTGGCACTAGAGACCCGTACGCGGTTGTTGAATCCCAAATGGTATGAATCGATGTTAGATCATGGCTATGAAGGGGTAAGGCAGATTGAGGCGCACGTCACCAATACCATGGGTTGGTCGGCGACAACGGGCGATGTATCCCCTTGGGTTTACAAGCAATTAACAGAGACGTTTGTGCTGGATGAACAGATGCGAGATCGCTTGGCGAAGCTCAATCCGGTTTCAGCATCACGGCTAGCCAATCGTCTGATCGAAGCACAAGAAAGAGATTACTGGGGGGCAGACGACGACAGCATCGATGCCCTAAAACGGGCAGGAGAAGACCTCGAGGATTTCCTTGAGGGCGTCACAGGAGAGGTGGCAGCATGAATTCACCAAAACAGCATATTCCAATTTCGCAAATTGATCCGGGTAACAACGTCGGTGATGGCGAGGGGAGCGTTCAGGTTCATCTTGAAGAGGATCTGATGCAGACAACCGCGAAGGTATTCGCCATTTATGGGAAAGGGGGTATCGGCAAAAGTACGACATCTTCGAACTTGTCAGTGGCGTTTTCTAAGTTGGGCAAGCGCGTCATTCAGATCGGCTGCGACCCCAAGCATGATTCGACCTTTACCCTCACCAAGGCGCTGATGCCCACGGTGATCGACGTCCTAGAATCGGTGGAGTTTCATGCCGAAGAATTGCGTCCTGAAGACTATGTGTTTGAAGGCTACAACGGAGTAATGTGCGTCGAGGCGGGAGGACCACCAGCCGGAACTGGTTGTGGTGGTTATGTCGTAGGCCAGACGGTCAAGCTGCTCAAGCAACATCATTTATTAGACGACTCCGACGTGGTGATTTTTGACGTGCTGGGCGATGTCGTGTGTGGCGGATTTGCATCGCCGCTGCAGCACGCGGAGCGAGCAATGGTCGTTACCGCAAATGATTTTGATTCTATTTTTGCTATGAATCGGATCGCCTCAGCCATTAAAGCAAAGTCAAAAAACTATGCAGTGCGCTTGGGCGGTGTCATTGCCAATCGCAGTGCGAATACCGACGAGATCGATCGCTTCAATGAGGCCGTTGGGTTAAAGCGACTGGCGCACTTTCCCGATCTTGATGTGATTCGCCGCAGTCGACTGAAAAAATCGACATTGTTCGAATTATCGGGGGAGGAAGGGTTAACAGAGGTTTGCGACGAATATATGTCGCTAGCGCAGCAGATGTGGGACGGCACTGAGCCATTGCCTTGCGAGCCCATGAAAGACCGCGATCTGTTTGATTTCCTAGGATTCGATTGATGGATTCTGCGCGCTATCACACGCGACGAGCAGAGATTGAAACCTATTTCGATCGGACTGCGGCGACGACCTGGGAGACGCTGACATCAGATGCGCCGGTCAGTCGTATTCGGCGCACCGTGAGAAAAGGTCGTGACGAGATGCGCAACACCTTACTGAGTTGGTTGCCCGAGGATCTAACAGGTGCCCGGCTGCTAGATGCGGGTTGTGGTACGGGTACGCTAGCGATCGAGGCAGCACGTCGAGGTGCTGAGGTCGTTGCGATTGATCTGTCACCGACGCTCGTCAGCATCGCGCAAGAGCGATTGGTCGATCTGGATGCAACGCTGCCTGTGAGCTTTCGCGTTGGTGATATGCGAGACATGGCGTTAGGTCATTTCGACTACGCGGTGGCAATGGATTCGCTGATTCATTACGACGTGAACGACGGGGTACAAACCCTCGCAGCGATGGCGGCAGAGATCAAAACGAAAATTGTATTTACTTTCGCGCCGTGGACGCCATTGTTGGCAGCAATGCACGCAACAGGCCGTTTTTTCCCTAAGCAGGACCGAGCGCCTTCTATTGAGCCCGTTTCGCCTAAGCGATTAAGCGACCATCTTGCCCAGGCTGGTTTGTTGTCAGCGTGGGATATTGACCGCTCTTATCGAGTGGACACGGGCTTTTATAAATCACAGGCGATGGAGCTCAGCAGACGGTGAGTCATTCGTCCAACAACTTGGCGCGTCGGGTGGGGGGGTTGAGCCATCGTTGGCTTCCTTTTGCCGATGCGGCGACCGTTGATCTCACCTTGCCAAGATTATGGCGCCTGTCGTTGTTTCAGCTCTCAACGGGAATGGCGATCGTGCTTCTGACGGGCACCCTGAACAGAGTGATGGTGGTTGAGTTAGGTCAGGGCACCTCGCTGGTCTCCTTAATGTTGGCGATACCGCTGCTACTTGCTCCAGCTCGAGCCTTGATTGGTTATCGATCGGATCATCATCGATCTTACCTAGGGTGGCGTCGGATTCCTTACTTATGGTCTGGCACGCTCATGCAATTCGGTGGGCTTGCGTTCATGCCGTTTGCGCTCATTCTCATGATAGAGCCGCATTCTGGGCCGCCGATCATCGGTCCTATTGCAGCCATGGGCTCCTTCTTGCTCACGGGTCTGGGCATGCATGTTTCCCAAACAGCGGGGCTGGCATTGGCCACCGATCTGGCTACTGAGGAGAGCCGGCCCAGAGTGGTTGCCTTGCTTTATTTGATGTTGCTGGTTGGCATGATCAGCAGTGCTGTGATCTTTGCAGCGCTGCTCGATGATTTCAGTTACGTGCGGCTCATCCAAGTGATTCAGAGCGCCGCCGTAATCACATTGATCCTCAATGTCGCAGCGATGTGGAAGCAAGAGGTTCGTCATCCAGAGTTGACGGACCACGAACGTGAGAGGCCGACTTTTGGATCGGCTTGGGGCGAGTTTATTAACTTGCCTAAAGCGCGTCGGCTGTTGTGGGCTTTAGGGCTCGGTACGATGGGTTTTACCATGCAGGACATCTTGCTTGAACCCTACGGCGCCCACGTATTAGGTCTTTCGGTGAGTGAGACAACGCTGCTGACTGCGTTATTTGCGGGGGGCATGGTGCTTGCACTGCTGATGACCTCACGCACGTTAAGGCGGGGCGTTGATCCGATCAGGCTGGCGTCGGTGGGGGTGCTCATTGGTATCGTCGCTTTTGTAGCAGTGATCTTATCAGCGCCATTGCAATCGACCGGCCTATTTCAAATAGGAGCAACCTTAATCGGCGTCGGCAACGGGTTATTCGCTGTAGGCATGTTGACCGCGGCGATGGTTTTTGGTGGCGCCAAAATGGCCGGCCTGACATTGGGCGCCTGGGGTGCCGTACAAGCGGCGGCGACAGGGCTGGCGATGTTTTCTGGGGGTGCAATCCGTGACTTAGTCACAGGTTGGGCCGATGCGGGCCTATTAGGCGTCGCAATGCAAACACCCGCTTCAGGTTATGGAGCGGTTTATCATATCGAGATTGTCTTGTTGTTCGTGGCACTCGCGGCGCTAGGTCGGCTGGTTAGGCGACCGGGTGAAGTGGGTGAGGATAGCAAGCGTCTTGAATTAGCGGATTTTCCGAGTTAATGACCACATTGGGAGGACTCAACTATGGGAACTGGAGCAATTACTGAATACATGGATCTAGCGCAGCTAGCACTGTATGTCTTCTGGATTTTCTTTTTTAGCCTGGTGATATATCTACACCGTGAGGGTAAACGCGAGGGTTGGCCATTGCAGATGTCATCTGGCGATCTGCGCACGGGAATGGGGGGTATGCCCAAACCCAAAACGTATCGTTTAGCCCACGGTCAAGGCGAACGTGTGCGGCCTGGTCCTGAGCCGGCGCAGTACGACGTCAACGCGACCCCGATTTACGACGCCAGCGGCGCACCCATGCAACCCAATGGTGATCCGATGGTCGATGGCGTTGGGGCGGCAGCTTGGGCGATACGACCCGATAAACCTGATCTGACTGTGGACGGTGAGCCACGCATAGTGCCGCTCAGAGTGGACGCTGATCACGGTGTTAACAGTGGCGACCCAGACCCTCGTGGTCAGGCTGTCTATGGCTGCGATGGGCAGCAAGCTGCCACCGTGGTTGATTTGTGGGTGGACCGCGCCGAACCGCTTTTCCGCTATGCTGAGCTAGATGTTGGTGGAAAAAGAGTCTTGCTACCCATGACATTGGCAATGGTGTCAAGCGACGGATCAGTCAATGTTAAATCGATCCGCTCCGATCAGTTTGCTCAAGTGCCCGGTCTGTCCAATCCAGATCAGGTCACCTTGCAGGAAGAGGATCGTATCAGCGCTTTCTATGGCGGTGGCCATTTGTACGCGACGCCTGACCGAGTGGAATCGTTGGTATGATGGAATACGAAGGTGAGCCGATCGAGGGCCTGCCAGAGGTCTTGCCAGAGGGTGAGTCATTAATCTGGCAGGGTAGACCCACCGTCGGAGCGATGCTCAAGCGCGTCTTTTTTGTGCCGCAGCTCGCGTTGTACTTTGGGTTATTAATCGGTGGACATACGATCTACCGGTTAACAGAAAGTGTTCCTATGGCCCAGGTGCTGGGTACCCTCGTATGGCAGTCTGGCCTAGCGGCGACAGTACTGCTGTTGCTGGTTTGGCTTGCACGCGCTTACGCTCGGTCTATTTTATACACATTAACCAGTGCGCGGCTGGTGGTCCGCTCGGGTGTTGCATTGCCAATGATGGTTAATATCCCCATTGAGCAAATCATCTCTGCCGACTTGCGAGTGCACCGTGATGGAACGGGCGATATCTTGTTAAGGGCTTCGGCTGACCGGCAGCTCTACTGGGTGTTGTTGTGGCCAAATGTGTCGGCTTGGTATTCCCGACCGGTGCGTCCCTGTCTGAGAGGGTTGAGTGACCCTCATCGAGCTGCGACAGCTTTCGCCGGCGTGGCCAGTCAGCAGGTTGACGTGGTCACCCACGATCAGAACGCTGACAAGCCTCAATTGATGACAAGAGGGCACGCGGTGCTCGCGAGTTAGCAGCTGTGGCAAGGGGGTACAACGCACTATGGCGACCGCTCGGATACCCAATGGTTTGGGTGGTGCTTGCCATGGCTTTACTATGGGGGTGGGCGGTATCGCGAGACGACGCCGTTTATGCTCCTCCTGAGCCCCAAGCTGCTACAGCGGTGTCTTCGGCGGACTTATTATTTATCGATGGACCCGCGGGGCGAATCGAGGTGGTGGACGCCGAAGCAGGGTCCAAGCTCGCTCAATACGAGTCGGGTGAGGGCAGTTTTTTACGCGGCATACTCCGGAGCCTGGTGCGCGAGCGACGCATTCGCGATCTTGAAGCGGGCGGCATCTTTAACCTAAGCCTGCTCGACAATGGGAGTTTGGTGATTTCTGACCCTGAGACAAATTACTGGATGGCGCTAGAGGCTTTCGGTGTCGACAATCGTCAGTTGTTTGTCGAATTGCTCGAGCGCGCACATCAGCAACAGAGGGCGACTGCAGCGACCGAAGTGAGCCAGCCATGATGTGGCTTGCTCTGCTTGTCGCGGTGCTCCTGTGGTGGTTGATGACAGGGCTTGCGCTAATGAGTGTGCATCAGTCTCGGCGGTCTCAACGGATCATCTTCGCCCTAGCGACCGTCTTTGTGATGTCGGCGTTAGTCGGTGTCGAATCGAATGCCACGCTTCACACGCCACTGGCGACCATTACGGGATTCGCGATAGGGCTGGGTATTTGGGGTTGGTTGGAGCTGAGTTATCTGATGGGCTTCATCACGGGTCCAGTGAAGGCTCCTGCCACTGCGACGCTGTCACAGTGGCAACGTTTTCGATACGCCTTAGGTACAACGATTCACCACGAACTGTTGGTAGTGAGCGTGGTGGGTTTGGTGTGTGTGCTGGGAGCGGGACTGCCTAATCCCACTATTCAAAATACGCTGGCCGTTTTGTGGCTGATGCGTTGGAGTACCAAGCTGAACTTATTTTTGGGGGTTCGGCATTTTAATAGTGAGTGGTTACCCGCCCACATGACATACATAACAAGCTACTTGCGGCCGGGTAAAAATAGTTGGTTTATCTTCGTGTCGACTTTGTTGGCCGCATACTGCACCTATATCTTGTTCTTCCTCGGACAAGTCGCCAATGAACCAGCAACGGCATTGTCCTTCTTTCTGATTGCTTGGTTAGCCGCACTAGCGGTGCTCGAGCACGTCTTCCTAATGATTCCTATGGGTGAGACGGTATTGTGGCGGTGGGCGAGAACCGATACTCGAGAGGCTTCTTAACCAATCACCCTCCAAATAATCAGGATGTTTGTCGAGGTTCTTCTTGACGTAGGCTTGGCAGAGGCCTAGTGTGAATTTAGATCGTTATAAGAAGAAAAGAGCTATTGGGCCGGCACTGACACCAAAGCGCTATCATTGCGAGTCAGTAATAAGCGGTCGTCAAAGAAGTTGGGGGGGCAGAAAATGAAGTCATCCATGGGGGCATGGTCTTCGGCTAAGCCGACGTATCCGTTGGCTAAGCCAGAGAACAGTTTATCGTTAGGCGAGAACGCAGTGCCAGCAGATTCTGCGCTCTTAGAGCCATATTTTGCCAAGATTAGAGAAGATCGCGGAAGTTTAATCCTTAATGTGCATCTGCCATTCTGTCCGTCGCGCTGTTTTAGTTGCGATCGTGTGGCGGTGGTTGAGCATCAACCTGAAGCGCTGGAACGTTACGTCACGAATTTAGATCGTGAGCTGGCAATTGTTGCCGATGCGGTGGGTGTTGGACGCGAATTAGCGCGGGTCCACTTTGGCGGAGGGTCGCCGAACCACCTGTCAGAATTGGCCATCGCGACGATATTTTCGGCGGTGAGTCGACATTTCTTAGTGGGAAAGGATACGCAGATCGCGATGGAGTTGAATCCCCGCCGGACGTCGCGCGCGCAGCTCAATTTTTTGAAGGGGCTCGGTATCGGTCACGTGAAGCTAGAAGTACGTGACGTTGATGCCACTGTGCAGCGGGAAATTGGGCGCGTGCAGTCGTTAGAGCTGCTCGAGGATGTCATTTCGATCGCCCACGGCGTGAACTTCGATTCTATTAGCATGGATTATCTCATTGGGCTGCCCGGGCAGACAGTAGAGTCCAGCGAGCAAAGCATTCAAGCGATGATTTCCTTGGATCCTGACAGCTTAGTTTGTTTGCCGTTTCATCGTCGAGAATCCGCTTTTCCACATCAGATTGCAGTCGACACGCAACAGCTTCCGTCCCTCGCAGATCGACTCGCGATGTTTAATACGGTCTCCGAGGGTCTCACATCATCAGGATACGAATGGGTGGGGCTTAATTTGTTTGCGAAACCCGACAACGAACTGGCGGTGGCGCACCGCGAGGGAGATCTCTCGCTGAATGTATTGGGTTATGGCACAGAGGCTGAAGCGTCCGTTATTGGTATTGGTTTGGGTGCGCTCAGTGAGATGTCTGGTTTGATAGTGCAAAATCAGGTTGACCCGGCGCTATGGCATCGCGCTGTCGAATCGAGTGTTGTGTCAGCCGCCTCGGCAGTGTTCTCCGATGATAATGAGATACTGCGTCGAAAAGTCCTGAGGGGCCTTATCTGCCGGCAACGGATACCGGCGGCCCAGCTCACCGCGTCGCAGCGGGAGGATTGGCTTACCCCGCTGGTTGGTCAAGGTTTTGCAGAAGAGACGGATGGCGAGTACTTTTTGACGGAGGCGGGACGGTCGGTCTTGCCCCACATTTGGACCGATTCTTCACCCGCCTTTAGGGCCGTCTGACCGGCTTATTCACCCGCGTCGGGGCATCCTAAAAGGGAGTAGTAATTGCACCCACGTGCGACACAAGCGCGTGACGTCTAGACTCTCATGCATAAATTGCCCTTCTGGCCCACTGAGCTGGGAGCGGGTATAAAATGGCGTATCCTCAAGTGTTTTAGCGACCGGCTGGGTCGAGATGGGTAGACGTGCAGGACGGGATACACGCCAGATAGGTGCTTTCGGTAATTGTTGCAACGGTGGTGATGGAATGCGTTGTATCATGCCGTCGCGATCGATGCGAAGAGACACCTGTTTCTCACCGCCACCGCGCAATTGCACATCATAGTGAATCTCACAATCTCCGTCTGACGAATGACCTCGGCACCAATTCCAGGCGTTGAAGCCGTGCTCTACAGGCGCAGTTCCTAGGTTCGAATCAACATAAGCAGGGCCACGCCATGACAGCGCCGGCCGATCCATTGTGACCTCAATATTGGCTATTGGGGCAAGGGGCCACCACCAATGGTGACCCTCTTGATCAAGTTGAAAGCACTCTTGTGACGCGCGATTGAAGCGTACGTTGATCTCCCCACTGACGCGCTGTCCCCAGGGGCTGGTCCGTTCTTCAACGGTGATCGCCAGCCCACTCTCGGTGGCCCTAATTTGACTAGGTCCAATGATTAAAGCATCAGAGCGCTGGGTAAGCGCCTGCTGACCTCGCTCGGTCATACACCATCGCGATTTCTCCGGTCCATAAAGAATCACGTTGAGGCTGACATGGTTCGTCGGAGAGCAATCGCCACGTTGTCGTGCGCGAAAGTAATATGGGGAAAAAACGCTGCCGATGAACGCAATGACAGTGACCCCAAAGCGGCCGCATTCACTGAAGCCGTCGATATACCACCAGCGGTAGCCCGAATCCGGGACCGGTTTTGCAAAACCCAGTTTGGAAACTGCCATACCCGCATCTTGGGGCGTGGCGGAGCGCATGGTTGCCGCATCATTCATAGGGGTTGCACCGGGCCACTGAGTGGCGTAGTTTGTCAGATAAATATAACACTAAAAACTGTCATATTAATATGACGGTTCTGGGAGAAAGCTTCATGCAGGACCCAATACTCGACTGCGAAGACGATATCCGCGAACACCTCGCCGAACATATTACTCAGCAGTGTCCGCCTCTGCTGGGTCAGGCAATGGAATATGCGGTCTTTCCGGGTGGTGCTCGGGTGAGACCGCAGCTTTGTATGGCGGTTGCACTCGCTAACAACAGCAGTGACCGTGCACTGGCTGCAGCCGCTGCGACTGCCGTCGAATTTCTTCACTGTGCCTCACTGGTCCACGACGATCTGCCTTGTTTCGACGACGCCACTCAGCGCCGTGGCAAGCCATCGTTGCACGCTAAATTTGGAGAAAGAATTGCTGTTTTGACGGGTGATGCGCTGATCGTTGCCGCATTCCAAACATTGGCGGTACACGCGATTCATCATGTCAGAGCAGAACGCGTGCCGCTGGTGCTATCGATTCTTGCTCGAGGCGTGGGTGCACCCCATGGCATTGCCGCGGGGCAGGCATGGGAGTGTGAGCCATCAGTCGATGTCTCTCGATATCATCGCGCTAAAACCGGTGCGCTGTTTATTGCCGCGACGTGCGCAGGCGCGGCATCAGCCGGCGTGGACCCCGGTCCGTGGGTCAATTTAGGTGCCTGTATAGGTGAAGCGTTTCAGGTGGCAGATGACATTAAGGACGCGGTGGGCAACCCTGAGATACTGGGTAAAGCCGTTGGGATCGATGCCAAGCTGGGAAGGCCCAGCGCGGTCGGTGAGTTGGGTTTAGATGGCGCAACGGCACGGTTGAAAAATTTGCTGGAGGAGGGCTTGGATAGCGTTCCTCACTGCTCAGGCAGAGACAGTTTGGTTAGGCTCGTTCGCGCTCAGTCGTCGCGTTTTGTGCCTGAAAAACTCGGCCGTTCGGCGGCCTGATCGATGTTTGCCGATCACGATACTTGGTCTCAGCAGCAGCCAGCGCCCTCTGACTGGCGTTGCAGGTGGCGGCTGTTTAGAAATCGTTTGCTTGCCGATCCGAAGTTTCAGCGATGGGCCGCTAGAACGCCCCTCGTTAAGCGAATTGCGAGTAAAAAAGCGACAGACCTGCATCATTTAACCGCAGGCTTTGTTTACACCCAAACCTTAACAGCCGTCGTGCAGTGCAACCTGCTTGCAGTCCTGCAGGGCCGGATTGAGTCCACTAAGTCGGTGGCAGCGATGTGTGGCTTATCATCCGCTGCAGCACAAACTTTATTGACCGCCGCCGCCGCACTAAAGCTGACCGAGGAAGTGTCACGCGGATTTTGGATGGTCGGTGAGCTAGGTGCCTCAGTGCTGGGCAATCCCGCAGTGGCTGACATGGTGAAACATCATTCGGTGCTGTATCGAGACCTCGCAGATCCATTAGGCGTGCTCCGTCATCGCAGCAAAACGGGCTTGCGAGACTACTGGAGCTATGTGCCTGGTAGCGGCAGTCCTGATGAGGGTCATCGTGAATACAGTCAATTGATGAGTAGCTCGCTAGCACTCATTGGTGACCACATTCTGAACAGCTACCCCTTAGATGGTTATCGTAGTCTGGTCGATGTTGCTGGTGGTACCGGGAATTTTGCTCGGGCTGTTAAAAAGCGCTATCCCGATTTGAGTGCCACAGTGTTGGACCTGCCTGAAGTGGTCACTGAGGCCAAGGATCAGGCATTGAATAGTCCAGTCCGGTTTGTCGCGACCGACATGTTTCATTCACCTCTGCCTGCAGATACCGAGCTTTTCTCTCTCGTGAGGGTCTTGCATGACCACGACGACCAGCCCGTGAGTCAGTTGCTGGCACGCTTGCACTCAGCGTTGCGGCCTGGAGGGCACTTACTCATTGCCGAGCCCATGGCGGGTACGGCGGGCGCGGAACCCATTGGGGACACTTATTTTGGCTTTTATTTGTGGGCGATGGGCAGCGGAAGGCCCCGTACTGCCGACGAATTAAGGGCAATGTGTTTGGCTGCCGGTTTTACGGGTGTGCGTGAGTTCAAGACGCCCATCCCGGCTTTAACGCGATTATTGGTCGCTGAAAAGGCGGTAAACAGCCAATGAT
>CAJWWJ010000011.1 GCA_913048575.1 uncultured Halieaceae bacterium | reverse complement strand
TTGCACGCAGTATTTGGGCTCCCTCCGTGACATGGGTGAAAGTTGGGTCCGGCTCAACACCGGCATACCAGTGCAGGCTGACCCCCGCTTCACTCAAACCCTGCAGGGCTTGCTCAGCCAAGCCTAACTCTTTAAGGGCTTTATCCGTGACCACCAGCACATTGGTATGCCCAATGTCGGCAACGCGTTGGCATAACTGTTTTGCAGCACCCGCCCCCACATAGGATAGGTGAAGACCACTGGCTTTATTACCCACCAGTAGCTTGATGAGTGCCAGCGTGAATCCGCGCTTAAACCGCCTTACCGGCATCGATCGCAACATAGCAGGACCTCCCAGTCCGTCGCCTAACAGGTTAGTCTATCCGCCTCTAGTCACAGGTAACAGTCCTCTCGGACTGCAATAAGACAAGGTCCTCGCGATGCAACGACACTTTATAGAATTCACGACCCCTGACACTGCAGTCATGATGACGGATACCCTCACCACGCCGGCTAAAAATGAAGTCATCATTAATGTGCATCATTCTGGCGTTAATCGGGCAGACCTACTGCAGCGCCTTGGACTCTACCCGCCCCCGACCGACGCCTCCCCCATACCCGGACTCGAAGTCGCAGGCGAGGTCGTAGCCATTGGAGAAGCCGTCACTTATTGCAGCATTGGTGATCGCGTCTGCGCATTGGCACATGGAGGGGGTTACGCCTCCGCTGCTATCGTGCGCGAAGACCACTGCTTACTGCTGCCCGATACTCTCTCAAGCGAACAAGGCGCCGCCCTGCCAGAGGCATTATTGACGGTTTGGTACAACGTTTTCGAAAGAGGTCTGTTGGCCCGCAACGAGACAGCGCTCATTCATGGCGGCAGCAGCGGTATTGGGTCGCTTGGCATCCAGATGGTTCGAGCAATGGGCGCTACCGCCCTCTCCACCGCCGGATCACAGGAGCGGTGCGCCGCGGTAACCGATTTGGGAGCAGAATTTGTAGCAAATCACAGCGAAGGTAATCTCTTAGAGCAATTCAAGGAGGCGGGTTACGCTGAGCAAATCAACGTCATCCTTGATATCGCCGGTGGAGATATCATGCAGGCCAATTTAGAGCTCGCCGCACCTGATGGGCGCATTGTCTGTATTGGGGTCATGAGGGGTATGCAAAGCGAGATCAACCTCGCGACGTTATTCATGAAACGACTCACGCTGACAGGTAGCACCCTGCGTCGACTGGATACCGCCTCGCGAGCTGCCTGTTTTCAGGCAATTCGCGCGCACATATGGCCCGAGGTGCTGGCGGGCAATATTTTACCTGTCATAGACAGTTCGTTTCCGCTGGCTGACGTGCTGGCCGCACATGAGTACATGCGGTCAGGGCGCCATTTTGGTAAATTACTGTTGGAGTGCCAAGTATCGTAAGGCAGTCGCCGACCCATCAACAGCGAATACGTCGCAACACCTGCGAGTATTCAAGAGGCCCCTATGTTCCGATCAAAGCCCAATAAAACAGTCAGCGCGATCGGACTGTGGTGTCTGGTATGCCTATCGCTGTTGGTCGGTTGCGGCGAGAGCACCACTGCAGAGGTGATCGAACAGCCCACAGACTCGCCGATGGTGTCCGTGGTCAACAAAGCGATTACGCCAGCGAGCACGTCCAATCCCACGACCACCGGTGACAACGCAGGCACTGCCGACAGGGACCTAGCCCGTTTCAGTATCGAGCCAAAACTGGGAGATCTCGATGCCATGGTCGACCGTCGAGTCATCCGAGTGCTGACCGTCTATGGCCCGGGGCGTTACTTCCTCGAAAACGGCCCAAAAGGTGTGGTGCAAGAATACGCCGATAAACTGCAAAAAGTCGTTAATGAAGCCTTCAAAACCGGGTTACTCACCGTGCAAGTCGCGGTAATACCCGTTGCAAGAGACCAACTTTTTCCGGCCTTGACAGCAGGTTATGGCGACATCGTCATTGCCGGGACGACCATCACAGAAGATCGCCAGGCGCAGATCGATTTCACAATCCCTGTCAGTAAACCAGTAAAAGAAATTCTCGTCACAGGACCCAGCGCGCCGCCTATTTCGTCTCTGGCTGACTTGGCGGGAAAGACGGTCTATCTTCGCTTATCCAGCAGCTATGCAGAGAGCGTGAAACTGCTGAACGATGCACTGGTCGCTGAGGGTAAGTCAGGCATTCGGATCGAAGCCATTGACGAAGCATTAGAAGATGAAGACCTCATTGAAATGGTCGACGCAGGGCTCTTGCCTTGGGCGGTTGTGGATAGCTACAAACCCCAAATGTGGCGCGAAGTTTTTACCCGGACGATCGTGCGAGATGACCTTGTTTTGCGCGAAGGGGGACGGCTCGCCTGGGCAATGCGACCAGACAGCCCCAAGCTGGCAGGTTTTCTGAATCGCTTTCTCAAAGACAACCGCGAGGGAACGCTGTTTGGCAATATCATTCGCAATCGCTACGTCCGCGATTTCAATTGGGCTGAAAATGCCATTGGGGATGAAGAGCTCTCTCGTTATCGATCTCTATCGTCCCTGTTTCAAAAATATGGCACCGATTACGGCATGGACCCTACCTTACTCGCCGCACAAGGCTTTCAGGAATCCCGGTTGGACCAAAGCGTTAGAAGCCATGTAGGGGCGGTTGGCGTGATGCAGCTTTTACCCAGTACCGCTGGAGATAAGAACGTCAGTATCCCGAATATTGATGAGCTCGAACCCAATATTGAGGCAGGTGCGAAGTACATGGCCTTTCTAAAAACCCGGTATTTTAGCGGCCCAGAGTTAGATGAGCGCAACGGCTCGCTACTCGCACTCGCAGCCTACAATGCTGGGCCTGGACGTATTCGTCGTCTGCGAAAAGAAGCGGGGGAGCGGGGTTACGACCCCAATCTTTGGTTCGACAATGTTGAGATTATTGTTGCCGAACAGATTGGAAGAGAGACCGTGCAGTACGTAGCCAATATTTTTAAATATTATTTAACCTACCGGTGGATTAATGCTGCCGATGCCGAGCGAGCAGCGGCACGACGCGCCTCCGGTATCAAGACCACGCCTTAGAACCGGTATCAATTTACGTTGATCAGGCGCTCCGTGTCTTCGCACCACTGCAATCGACCCACCGGCGCATAACGTCGTCGGACGCCGGGTACGGGACTCAGGTAAAAAAGATCGCCATTCACTCCAGTTAGTGCAGCCGAAGCGCCAGCTTGTTTAGCGATTCGCGCATTGGCGGCCATATGTGCCGCCTCACCATGAACCGGTACCACGAGTGACGGCTTTAAAAGCTGATACAGGTCGCGCAACTCATCTTGATAAGGGTGGCCCGATGCATGCAGCGGGGTATCACTAGAATCGGCCTCGAGCACATGAATACCCCTCGCCCGGAATCCCTCAATCAGTCGCGCAACGGAGGCTTCATTCCCCGGAATCGTCCTGGAAGATAAGATCACCGTATCACCCGCATCTAAGGACAAATGAGGATGTGTCTGTGCCACCAATCGATGCAGGGCGGCGCCCGACTCTCCTTGGCTGCCGGTCGCGATAGCCAATACTTCGCGAGGCGGCAAATATCCGAGATGCTCCGCGTGGATCGGTTTGAACTGACTCGGAAACAACCCCACTTGCTGTGCGCAGTTCGCCATCCCCGCCGCCGATCGACCCAAGACACCTAGGTATCGTCCGGTATCGGCTGCGATCTGTGACAGCGTTTGGATTCTTGCGATGTTGCTAGAAAAGCACCCCACGACAACCCGACCCTCAGAGCGCTGAATCGCCTCAGTGAGGCCTTGCGCAACACGACCCTCCGTGACGGAGCGTCCCGCTTGTAAGGCATTCGTTGAATCACAGATCACCGCATCGACACCCTCAACACCCAGCGCCTCGAAGCGTTTATCAGACCAGGCGGGACCAACAACCGGTGCGGCGTCGATTTTCCAGTCCGCTGTATGCAGGATGCGCGCCTGGCCAACACTGATACACAGTGCACAGGTCTCTGGCGTGGAATGTGTCACGGGAATCCACTCCACAGAAAAAGGCCCGATGAGTGATCGATCCCCCGGCGTCACCTCAATCAGCGGGGCCGGCAGGATCCCGCGGCGGCCCCGAGTTTTGTGCCGCAGTGCCGCGGCGGCAAATGGCGTCGCATAAACCGGACAGCGCAGCTGCTCCCATAAATACGGTAACGCACCCAAATGATCCTCATGGGCATGTGTAATCAATAAGCCACTGAGTTGGTCTCGGTGATCGACGATAAAACGCGGATCGGGCATTTGCACTGCGGGCCGCACCGCACCGGGAACCTGCTCCAAGGTGATGCCACAGTCAACCGCCAACCACTGGCCTTGATGCCCAAACAAATTGAAATTCATACCGATTTCTCCACATCCACCGAGCGGGAGAAACACAACATCAGACTGCGGGGGCTGGCTCATAGGCTCACGTTATATCTGACCAAAACTTACCAGTTATAGCCAATACGAAACCTCACCGCCTCGTCTAACTTTTCCTTACCGGGAGCGGCGCCACCATCATAATCTGCCGACGCTTCAGCGGCCGCCTCGAGGCCAAATAACAGGGGAAATCGCAACCCAAATGTTGTCCGATAAATCGATTTATCCATGTCGGACACATTTAAAATATTGGTCTGGCGTAGGTACAAGTTGAGTGCCCCATCAAAGAGTTCCGTCTCACCAGTGAAATTAAGATTGATACCCGTAAAGTAGTTGTCGGACGAGTTCCGAGCTGCCGGATCGTCGGGCTCGATAAAATCAGTCTCAACATAAGACAAGCCTAATTCCGCATCCAACTGATAGGTCTTGTCGACAAATAGTTTGCGCCCAAAATAGGGACCGATATAAGCACGTCGCTCAATGTCCGCAAATCGATCGGCATTGACGCCAAGATTCACACCCAGATAATTCTGCGAATTACTGAGAAAATAATCGTACTTACCGACAATTGCCCAATTATCAATCGTTGGGGTTGAGTCTTTGGTCACCGCTTGATCGCCATTCGCATCCAGCACCGGCTCGCCCATCTCATCATATTCAGGTGACAGCACAACGGCACTGGTTTCCGCATAATCACCGCGAAAAGTAATTCGATCGCGTTGGCTACGTAAGATGGTTTCGAAATCGGCGTTGAACTGGTCGGTCGACGTATTGCCGCGAAGAAACTCCACTGCACTGGTCACTCGACCTTCTAAACTATATCCGCGCCCCTCCTCCCAATCCTCAGGATTGGCAACATATAACTCATCAACGGCTAGATTCTCCTTATCCTCCAGCACCACTTCGCCCTCTACGACCTGTAATGACGACAGAGCAAATTTATTTTGATCTTTTGTGAGCAGTTCTATTTTTTGATCAGACTCGAGCAGCATGATGGCCGTCAGATCAATCGATACCTCACCGAGCCATTGGGTTTCCACGACGACTTCGCCCTCGCGGATATCGATGACCTCTCCCCAAATCACGGATTGATCCACCAGGACAATCCGAGCTGGTGGCGACTCCGGTGGCGACACAGCAGTGTCATCGGATGCCCAAGCCGGGGGTTGAAACAGCCCAGAGAGCAACCCGAGAAAGAGGATTGCGTGTATTCTTAGTCTCGTCATAGTCATCGCTTTTAAACGTGTATTTTTGTAGGCGGGACTGTAAGCCAAGCAGTAGTGGATAGGAACTCCCATTCATAAGTAAATAGACCTGAAAGGCCACGATGAAAACTTTTGACTACGATTTATTAGTGATTGGCGCGGGCTCCGGCGGTGTGCGTGCGGCCCGCAAATGCGCCGAATTCGGCGCTAAAGTGGCGGTAATCGAGGAGCGTGCGCTGGGCGGCACCTGCGTCAACGTTGGTTGCATTCCTAAAAAGCTCTACGTCTACGCCAGTGAGTATGGCGCCGCCTGGCAAGATGCCAAGGGCTTCGGCTGGCACAGTGAGCAACCCCAATTCAATTGGGACACATTACGAGATAATAAAACCAAAGAAATTGCCAGATTAAATGCGATTTATGAGCGACTGTTAACCAGCCCCGGAGTCGATATTGTCGAGGGCCATGGCACGTTGACGGGGCCCCAAACGGTGGTTGTCGGTGACCGGACCCTATCTGCCGAGAAAATTTTGTTGGCAACCGGCACTTGGCCAGCCATGCCGGAGATCCCTGGAGTCGATCTTGCGATCAACTCCAACGAGCTATTCGATCTCCCGCGCTTTCCACAGCGACTCCTCATTATTGGCGGCGGATATATTGCGACTGAATTCGCTAGCACCTTCGCCGGATTGGGCGCAGATGTAGTGCAAAGTTACCGGGGTGATTTATTCCTGAGGGGATTCGATCATGATATCCGCGGTTTTTTGGCCGAGGAAATGCGTAAAGCCCGGGTTGATCTGCGGTTTAATCATGACACGCACTCGCTGGAAGCCGCCGAAAGCGGCGCGATCACAGCGAACATGTCAGATGGCAGACTCGACTTCGATACCGTGCTGTGCGCGACCGGACGGCGACCCAATATTGCGCATCTAGGCCTCGAACACACCGCGGTCAAGATCAATGACAGTGGTTATCTCTGCGTTAACGAGCAATTCCAAACCGATGAGCCCTCTATTTTTGCACTGGGTGACATGACAGGAGGCTGGGAGCTCACGCCAGTAGCCATTGCTGAAGCGATGGTTTTTGCCGAGTCGCAATTCAATAACACCCCACAAGCCATGGACTATGAGTCCATTGCGACGGCCGTGTTCAGCAGCCCACCGATTGGTACGGTGGGCCTAACAGAAGAAGCAGCGCAAGCGGCCGGCTACCAGACGACCATCTACCAATCGGAATTTCGACCCCTCAAACATACCTTAAGCGGTCGCGATGAGCGGACGCTCATGAAACTCGTCGTCGACACTCCCTCAGACCGTGTGCTGGGTGCTCATATGGTGGGGGATGACGCAGGGGAGATCTGCCAAGGCCTCGCCATCGCACTAAAAATGGGCGCGACCAAGGCAGACTTTGACCGGACCGTGGGTATTCACCCCACCGCGGCCGAAGAATTCGTGACGATGCGCACGCCGCGAGACTAAGACATGGACCTGGCGCTTTGGGAGTATGCAGCGCTCATTTTAGCCGGCATTGTCGCTGGCTTCATTAACGTTATGGCAGGCGGCGGCTCCATCATCACGGTGCCGATCATGATGTTCCTCGGTGTGCCCGGTCCTGTTGCAAATGGCACCAATCGACTGCCCATCGTGGCGCAGAACATCAGTGCCTGTTTGACTTACCTGCGACACGGCGTCCCTGAACTGCGCTTAGTCCTGTCACTGGCAGTATGTGCCATCCCCGGTGCCATCGTAGGGGCATTATTGGGCGTCACTATTTCGGCAGAGGCGTTTAATATTGTTCTCGCCGGTGTCATGGCCTTGGTGCTGATCCTCCTACTCACGAATGCAGGCTCTCAGGAAAGCAATTCCACGTTAAAGCCGTCTCGCAAGCGCCTACTAGCTGGGCATGGACTGATGGTACTAGCGGGGTTCTGGGGCGGCTTTATTCAAATTGGAATGGGATTCATTTTGTTACCCATTTTACATCGGGTGTTGGGACTCAGCCTGGTCACAGCCAACATTCACAAAGTCTTTATCATTCTCCTATATACCCTTTCCGCATTATTTGTATTTGGCAACCAGCTGGAGTTGCTATGGTGGATCGGCGGTGTCATGGCAGTGGGCAACGGCGTGGGCGGTTGGTTAGGGGCTAGGCTCACTCTCTCCGGGGGAGAGCCGGTGATTCGTGCCCTGCTCATGATTGCTATCGCGGTGATGATCGTGAAGCTGATATGGTTCACTTGATAACGGTTCTGAGGAGCATTAAGAGCATGATGAATACCATGATGAGTTGGACATTATTCCTTCAACGCGGCGCCTTAGGCTTACTTAGCATAGGCCTACTCGCGTGCACCACCATGCAGGTCGACACAATGCCCACGGACCGTTTCGCAGCAAAAGGGTATGGTTCCTTTAGTTGGAAATCAGACATCCCCACCGGCATGTCCGGTTCTTTAGATAGTTTTTATCAGCTATCGAGCACGATCAGAGCCGTTGTGATGAGCGAGCTGGATAAAAAAGGCTACCGTTACGAAGAGAGCGGAGGTGATTTCGTGGTCAGTTACGAATTACGCGCTGCTCTGGAGGAAGGGACGACCGAGACTGCCCCTGACTTCGGTGCCACCACCGCGGTGATCAACCGTAATCCTGACCAAGCCATCGTCGACAACACCTACGCACTCAGTGGACCCCGAGAAATTGCCAGCCTGATATTGTTATTTGAAGACGGTATTAACTTGGCGCCGACATGGTCTGCCAGTGTCAGTCAGGTGGTAGAAAACAGGAACCAACCTGACTTGGAGAAGCTGCGCCGTAAACTGCAGCGCGGCCTAGCGAAGGCGTTTCGACCACTGCCCGATGTAAAGGGTCGTTAACCCTCGACTTCATACACCTCTGGATTGGCACAAAACGGAACACGGTGGCCTGCCAGGCCTGCGTGCAAGTTGTCGAATGCGCGTGCCACCATTGCGTCACGTGTCGCCGCTGTGGCACTGCCCACATGAGGCAACACCACCACGTTATCCAGCCTTTTAAAGGGGTGGTCAACGGGTAACGGCTCGTTGACAAAAACGTCTAAGCCGGCCTTGAGTCGACCAGATTGCACCTCATCAATCAGCGCTGCTTCGTCGACGAGCAGGCCGCGCCCTGTATTAATAAGTGACGATCCTGAGGGCATACTGGCTAACCGCGCTCGACTAGCGATGTGCGTTGTCTCCTGAGTCAGAGCGGTGTGCAAGGAGACCATATCAGATTGCGCGAACAGCGCATCCAGAGCAACCGGCTCAGCGCCGGGTACCTGTTTTGGAGTGCGATTCCACGTTAAGACCCGACACCCAAACCCTTTGAGTCGGGTTACCACCGCCTCCCCAATTGGGCCTAGGCCCACTATACCAATGGTCGCCTGACTGATATCGGTACCCAGTAACAGATCCGACTGCCAACCGTCTGTCCAGTGGCCTGAACGAATCCAACGATCCGCTTCAGCAACTCGCCGCGTCACCGCTAACATCAACGCCAGCGTCAGATCAGCCGTGCTGTCGACGAGTACGCCTGGGGTATGACCAACGGGTATTGCAGCTCTTGATGCGGCCAGCAAATCAATGTGGTCCACACCCACTGATATGGTGGAGATCACTTTCAACTGATCAGCGACTTCAATCATGGCAGGTGTCACGGGGGAGGTCAGCGTACAGAGCAAGCCTTGCGCACCGGGAAGCCGATTCACAAGCTCAGCCTCGGATATTGCCTGAGCTTCGGTCCAAGGCAGCACCTCATAATGTTCAGCCAAACGAGCAAGCAGTTCGTTGGGGAGAGGCAGCGCCACAACACATTTTTGCTTCATGCGTCTCTCGCAAGCCGCTGAACTGACTCTGGAATGCTTTGGGTTGCCGCAAATTCCAAACGGGCCCCATCAGTCAGTGACCAAATCACAATCAAACTGACCAAGAGCCCCATGCCCGTCCACGCCATGGCGAAACCACTGTTCGCCAGCAATACCGCGGCAATTAATGGGCCCAACACTCTGCCAGCAGCAGAGGAAGACGCGGTCATGCCAAAGAACTGGCCTCGCCATGACGGCGCCACCAAATGGCTAGCAATCGTATTCAATATGGGCAAACAAAGGGTTGCTGACGAAAAAGCACAGAGGCTCACTAAACTCATTGCCCAAATGCCAGAGACCCAACCCGACAGTAATAGGGATGCACTGAAGAGAATCGCTGCGCCCCGCAGCACTCCGACATTACCAAATCGATCAGTCATTCTTCCCAGAATATTACCTTGAGTCACAATCATCACCACGCCCACTAACCCAAAAAACAGACCGACCTCCCGAGCTTGCCAGCCATGTCCGTCGGCGACCCATAGTGGAAACAAATAAATAGCCGCACTGACGGCGCAGGTGTGAAGGCAGAACTGAGCGATAAATAAAAAGAAACCAGAACGCTGCACTATCTGAAATAACGAGATCGATGTCGACGCGTCTCCCTCGTCTGGCCGATGTGGCTGGCTCGCCGGTAATAGCGTAAAGGTCATCAGCGCGGCGATGGCTGAAAGCACCCCTGCGACGATGCAGGGCAGAGCAAAATCGTTGTCATTACGCGCTAACAGACCACCAATAACGGGGCCCAATATCAGTCCCACACCAAACGCACGTCCAATCAATCCCATTGCGCGCGAACGCTGATCGGGAGCGCTGGCGTCTGCAATCACCGCGGTAGCAACCGGAATGCTCCCAGCCATTACACCCGCAACAGCGCGCGCCAAATACACCATCCAAAGCGCATCTGACGCCGCCAGCAGAAAGTGGGATGCCGCGCCACCCAACAGGCAAATTCCTAAAATGCGGCGTCGACCGACACGGTCGGAAAGACGCCCCCACACTGGCGCAAAAACCGCTGCAGCGACGCTGTAACTGACCAGAATAAAAGCGACGTCGTCAGTACCACCACCCAGTTGAGGCGACAAAAAAGGCAGGATAGGAATCACGATACCAAAACCAATCAAGTCGACGACGATGACAAAAAAGACAAGCCACGCCAATGACTGCTGGCGCCATCGATGGAGCCGAACCTTCAAGATTCAGTCCAGCGATGCGTCTCAGGTAAAGTGATATCAAAAAGGTCCAATGCTCGCGCCACACTTTGTGTCACCATGGCGTCGACCGAATCCGGTTTTGCGTAAAATGCCGGGACCGGCGGCGCAACCACTGCGCCCATTTCAGTCACGGCAACCATATTGCGAAGGTGCCCGAGGTGCAGCGGGGTTTCTCTGACCATCAGGACCAGCCGGCGACGCTCCTTCAATATGACATCAGCCGCCCGCGTCAGCAAAGAAGATGTCACGCCTGTGGTAATTTCGCCGAGTGTCCGGATAGAACAGGGCGCCAGCAGCATCCCACGCGTTTGAAACGAACCACTGGCAACGGAAGCGCCCACATTGCGCACGGGGTGATACACGTCTGCTAATGCCCTGATTTCGTCGACAGAGCAATCCAGTTCATGATGCACTGTTAACTCAGCAGATTTACTCATGATCAAATGCGTTTCGATAGGCAGTGCTTGCAATAGCTCAAGTGCCCGCACGCCGTACTGAACACCCGACGCACCACTAATGCCAATAATCAGTCTGTCCAACAACATTGCTCCTATTGGCGGCCGTCATTGAGCTAGGCAAATCCGCGCACGCTTTTGTTTAAGATGCCGCCTTGGCTTGCGCCAACATCGCCATCATTTTCTCATGTATCTTATTCACGGCCTGCAAGGGGCGGATCATGACTTTAAAATCGATGATCTGGTTATTGTCCACTTGAATCATGTCGATGCCATTGACCTGAATGTCATCCACACTGCACTCAAATTCGAGTACCGCGGTATCAGCGCTTCTGATTTCACGGACATAACGAAAGTCCGTATCAAACACCTTCCCAGCTGCGGTCAGGTACATTAATGTGATATCTCGACCCCGCTGAGGCGTGTGCACGACTGGCGACCAAAAGACACAGTCGCGTGACAAGAGCTCCTGAAGGCCATCGTAACGTCCCGTCGCCATCATCTGATGCCACTGATCAATTGCATCTATCGTTGTGTCGCTCATGAAACTCCCTGTTCTACGCAATCGCAACTCACTAAAGCCGACAGCCAATCTATACCGTATTGCCTTGCTGCAGGTCTTTTTTTGCAGCCACCCTCATTTCATACGCTTTTTGACCACGCAGCCGGTCAGCTCGATGCAGCTGCATCTGGTATTTCCGCCGCCTATGCGAGGTCATCAAGTGCTGAAATTGCTGCTCGTCCTGCTCGCCAGATAACCAAGCCTCTACCTCCGCAATATCGATTCCCAATCGATAAGCGATCCGCGAGGGGCGAATACGGTGCACATGAAATTCAGCGACGAGCTCGATTTGCTGGCGTCGCGATAAAGTGCATTCGCAGGCATATCCCACGGGCGGGTTAGGGCTTCTGGTATCGGGATTCGGCATGGTTCATCAAGTGAGTAGGTTGCAAAATAGGGCCATGGTGAGCGGTATAATAAACGAGTGGGTACGGTATTGTGACATAGCACCCGCACCCTTCATCCTGCCATACTCTAGCGAAAATCTCGTGACGCAAAGAGCAGGCATAATAAACCGCGCCGCTTAACTTGCTTAGCCTCGCGAGGGTGACCTGACCACAACGCAGCGTTTGCGCGTAACGAGTGGGCTGCAGGATGCATAAGAACAGTACCCTGCAGCACCACAGCGGCGATAACATGGAGAGACAGGCAAGATCGTGACGGCTAAAAACGCTCATAAATCAAAGTCACTGCGTCGCACGAAAATAGTGGCGACCGTAGGGCCTGGCAGTAGTAACCAAGACATGATTGGCCGCCTACTGAGTGCGGGCGTAGATGTGTTTCGCTTGAACTTCAGCCATGGGGCGCAGTCAGATCATATCCAAGTCGCCCAGCACATCAGACGACAGGCTCGGCATCATGGTCGTTACGTCGGAATTCTGGCGGACCTGCAAGGGCCGAAAATCCGCATTGCCGGGTTTACAGAGGGCGCCGTAGATCTGCAGGCAGGAGACCCTTTCCAGTTGAGCCTGACGATCGCGCCAGATGCCGGAGATCAGCGGGGCGTCTGTGTCGAATACGAGGCATTGCCCTCGAGCGTCGAACAAGACGATGTCCTGCTACTCGATGACGGCAAGTTGCGCTTACGCGTGGACGATGTCAGCCAAACTGAGGTCAACTGCACTGTTGTGGTCGGCGGCCGCCTGAGCTCACGCAAAGGCGTTAACAAATTAGGAGGTGGATTAGCAGCGCCCGCATTAACGGAAAAAGACTTAAATGACATCCGTGCAATGCCCGATATCGAACCGGACTTTGTTGCCGTTTCATTTGTTTCAAGCGCCGCCGATATTCAAGAAGCACGCCAGCTGTTGGCAGACCAAAATGTTCACCCTGCCATTATCGCGAAAATAGAGCGTGCGGAAGTGGTCGCCGATACGGCACTACTCAATAGCATTATCGATGCCAGTGACGGTGTCATGGTCGCTCGCGGCGACTTAGGCGTCGAAGTCGGTGATGCACAGCTCATCGGCATTCAGAAGAATTTAATTTCTACGACCCGAAAACGCGATCGAATGGTCATCACCGCGACACAGATGATGGAATCGATGATCAGCAACTCGATGCCGACACGCGCGGAGGTATTCGATGTGGCCAATGCCGTACTTGACGGCACTGATGCGGTGATGCTCTCCGCCGAAACCGCGGTGGGTGCGTTTCCAGTAGAGGTAGTGTCAGCGATGGCGGACGCCGCATTAGGGGCTGAACAACACCCGGTTGCACGCACCTCTCGATACCGCGCGGACAGAGAATTCTCCAGCCCCCAGGAAGCCATTGCTTTATCCGCAATGTATGGCGCTAATCATTTCCCTGAAGTCCGTGGTCTCGCCTGTCTCACTGAACGGGGCACTACGCCGACGATGATGTCTCGATTGAGCTCTGGTTTACCGATCTTCGCTTTAAGCCGAAGGCCTGACACCTTGCAGCGACTCGCATTATGCCGCGGTGTCATCCCGTTATTTTTCGATTTTGCTGCTTTTTCGCCTCAGGACCTCGAGGCGCGGACCGTTGAGTTTTTGGTCGATGGTGGGTTTCTCTCACGGGGGGACTTCATCCTCATGACCATGGGCAGCACACAGGGTGAAGCCGGTAAAACCGATCTTATGAAGATTTTACCGGTTAAATAACCTCAAATTACCCAAATACAGGGCCTAAACTGACAAAAAAAGCACCTGCGCGGGCGCTACAGAGTGCTACACTGCAGGGGCTGGAAAAATCCAGCAAGCTTGTCGCTGAGCCATTATTACCGTCTTCGGGCGTCAATACGGTGAACGTCGAGCATAACAGTCCGCAAGGACACGTAAGAAATCATTAATGAAGGTAGTAGAAAACATGTCAACAGTAACGGGTACCGTGAAGTGGTTCAATGAGACCAAAGGCTATGGATTTATCGCACAAGAAGACGGGCCGGATGTCTTTGTACACTTCAGCGCTATTCAAGGTGACGGATTCAAGACCCTGACCGACGGCCAGAAGGTTGAGTTCACTGTCACAGACGGCCAAAAAGGCCCTCAAGCGGAAAACGTCAACCCGCAGTAGGCTCTTCGCCGGGAAGACGCTTCCCGGCTACGTTACTCACGCTCACCTGCACCATGCTATCTAGGGCATCAGCAGGAGATAGGCCATATTATCTTGCCTAAGTGCGTAACAGTCTCACAGTCAGCGGCGTCATGACATCGCGACAACAACTAAAAAGGGGCCATTAGGCCCCTTTTTATTTTCTTAACAACGCGCTGTCAGCAATTAGAAAATATCTTTCTGTAGCTCAATCTGACGCTGTTCCTCACTCGCGATGTACTTGATCCATTGCTTCGAATATTTTTCAGACCGCTCGTCTTTCCCAGCATCCCGGAACGCACGTCGGGCCTTGTTGTATTCGCCCATATTAAAGTAGGACATGCCGAGCACCAGCCTAGCTTGGTCCGGCCGCTTTACACCGCCACGCTTCAAGCCCTTCTGAACTGACTCGGCGGCCTTCGCAAACTGATCCCCGTCGAGGTAGACATTGCCCAGGCGCACGTATAACTCGCCTTCATCTGACTTTGCTGCCGCTTTTTCCATCATGGGAATCGATTTCTCGACCTCTCTCGCCTGCGCCCAGGCGCTACCAGCCAGCTCGTAGTTCTTGGATTTCTCCTCAACAAGCTCTTCATCTAGCCCTTTCTGAATCACGGAACCCGCGTAGTAAGGCGCCTCAGCATTCAGGTACAAGTAAGACATGGTCACAAGCTCGCTACTGCGGTCCAAGAACCCTTGCTCGTAAGCCGCTTCCATCAAAGCCAGCTGGCGGGTCTCGTCTTTCTTCTCGCCATACAGGTGCGATGCCTGCACCCAATACTGCTTTTTGGGATAATAAATAATGAGCGTATTCAGCACCTCTAGCGCCGAGTCAAAATCTTCTTTATCAAAGTAGAGGAACCTCGCTAGGTTGTACCACTGCTCTTTAGGTAGCTTCCCCTCGCCTTCGTGCATAGAAATAGCGGTCTCAACGTTTTGAAGCGCCGAGTTGTAATCTTTGACTTGATAATAGCCTTGCGCCAGCAAAACATAAGCGCCCGCGTTGGGTTTCTCGTTCAAATCAAACCACACGAGTAACGCATCGATGCCCTGCTGCCATTTCTCCTGCACAAAATACAGCTGCGCAATCGTAAACCGAGTGTTAATTTCCATCGCTAAGGGAATATCAGGCTGCGCGATCACCAGTTCGTAGTAACGCAATGAGCCCTGATAATCCTCTCTGGAGTAACTGAGGAAAGCTTGCAAATTGTAGACGTTAGCCAGCTCATAACTGTTGAGTGCACGCTTGCCTTCTTCAGAGATCATGTCGTCTAGAATCTCTTTCGCACCAGCATAGTTTTTCTCTTCAGCCAGCACTTGTGCCTCTGCTAGCCGCTCGTAAACCTTGTTACGTAATGCAGGTGTCCGACGCGTTTCACGCTGTTCCTTTTTTTCATCTTGGGCAACCGCTTGCGATATCAGCGACGACAATGGAGAAGCGCGATCAATTAACACAGTGGCGAACATCGCCATGGTCACTAGGACTGTCAGTCGACAAAACGAAAAAAATGTCATGGCTGCGCCTTTCAACTTAGTTTTCCAGCTCGTAAGTAAATTTATTCTGAACACCGGCGACCTCAATCGGCTCGCCATCTACTACCCGTGGCTTGTACTTGAACTTTGTCGAGGCCTTAACCGAGGCTCTCTCAAAGATTCCTTTGGGTGAACAATCCACGGCGAACGGATCTCGAATTGAACCCGTCTTGGTAACGGTGTACTCGACGATGCAGTAACCTGAAATGCCCCGGGTCTGTGCGCGTCTGGGGTAAATAGGTGCCACTTTCACAATCGGAAGGTACTCACCATCACCCGACGACATCCCTGATGCGTTGAGATTTAAATTAATGCCCGTCACGGGCGCCGTATTGGCCACATTCATATCCAGTTGAGTATCAAACTGAATCGGTTCGAGATCGGGTGGCGGCTCCTCTGGATCGTCCACCTTCTCTGGCTTCACTTCTTTCAGATTGGTTTCAATGGTCTTGTCAGGCACGACGATATCAGCGATTTTGCGGGCTTTTGAATCGTCCTGCTCATAGTCACGATCAATTAACTTGAACATAATTAAGAAGAGCGCAATAGCAACCGGCACCGCAAGGGCTGCACTCAGGGCGACACGAGCAGAACTACCCATAACGATTAAGCCTCTTCATCCGTGGAGATGCAGGGCGGCGCAGTAAGAATAGGCCGCACGATATCAATCAGATCCTCTACGACATAGGCCGGAGTCTCTCTATCCACCTGCACGACAATGTTTGCCTGAGGCGCCTCTTTCTTGGCCGCCTCTGCAGTGCGCATCACGCGATCTAACGGGACCTTGTTCTTGTTATAAAAAATGTCACCGTTGCCATCAACCGCGAAAATAATAGTTCCCCGCTCGCAAGCTTCCATTGTAGAAGCCTGGGGCTTCAAAAGCTCAACCCCCGGCTCCTTGACAAAGGAGGAAGTCACAATGAAGAAAATCAGCATAATGAAGACGACGTCGAGCATCGGCGTCAAATCAATTTGACTGCCTCCTTCATCGGCCCCTGGCCTCGCCTGATCACGCATACCCATAACTTAATTCCTTAACGATCGGAGGCCCAGTTAACTGCCCCAACGCCAGATTCTCGGGCGGCATCTGCCACGTCGATCACAATGCCGGCTTCGGCGCCTTTCTCTACCTTGATCGTGACAGGCGCCTCGGGATCTTCAGCTAACAGCCGCTGGATGTTCGCCCTTACGGCACGAATATCGACGCGACGATTCTCCATCCAAATCTGATTGTCCGCAGCCACTTCCACAACAATACTCGTAGAATCCTCGGGGTTGTCGGGTTGATTCGTATCAGGGCGATTCACTTCAACCCCCGCCTCTTTGATAAACGAGGCCACCACAATGAAGAAGATCAGCATGATAAACACGACGTCTAGCATCGGTGTCAGATCAATCTCTGCGCCGTCCTGTTCCTGTTGTTTTGCGATTTTCCGCATAAATTCCTCGATCCAGCGAAAGGATCAGTGATCCGACGTCAATTGGTCTGTAAGCAGCTGTTGCTCACGATTAGTGATGCGCTGCAAATAGGTGTTGGCGAATAATCCGGATAGCGCGGCGACCATGCCTGCCATCGTCGGAATCGTTGACCGCTCTACCCCGCCTGCCATGGATTTTGCGTCACCACCACCCGTCACTGCCATCACATTAAAGACTTCAATCATGCCCGTCACAGTGCCCAACAAACCGAGCAGTGGACACAATGCGACGCACGTAGCAATCACATTCATGTTGTCGTTGATCAGCTCGCGACTCTCAGACAGCAAACGCTGACGGATCTTTTTAGCGTTCCATGACTTTCGCTCACCGCGACCTTCCCAATTTGCCAACACCTCAGCGCGATCCTGCTTCCAGACAGAAGCAAAATACCAAGCCCGCTCAAAGATCAGCGTCCACATAAACAACACTAAAATGGCAATTAACCATAGTACGTCCCCGCCCTTTTCCATAAAGGCAAGAATAGTCTCGAAGATACCCATGAGCCGCTAGCCTCCCCGAGAAATCAGTTGTGCGCCCGCTCGGAATGCTCCGCCACAATGCCGGTGGCTTGCTCGTTCAGCACATGAATGATGCGCTGCGAGCGCCCATTGACCACTGTGTGGAGCAATACTGTGGGTATCGCTACCAACAGACCCAGAACCGTGGTGACCAATGCTGAAGAGATACCACCGGCCATCGCTTTGGGATCGCCCGCGCCAAAAATCGTGATCGCTTGGAACGTAATGATCATGCCGGTCACGGTACCCAGCAATCCCATCAGGGGCGCTACTGCGGCGATAATTTTCAGCAATGTGAGACCTTGCTCCAGCTTTGGCGTTTCGCTTAGCACCGCCTCGGCCATTTTCAACTCAAGTGTTTCGGGATCCATGTTGGGATTGTCTTCGTGGACCTTCAAGACCCGTCCCAGAGGATTATCGGCACGCGCCGACGTCGACTTAAGCTGAGACGACACTTTGCCGCCCACAGAAGTCAGCACGATCAGTCGGAAAATAGCCAGAATAAAGGCAAACGTACCCACTGCCGTAATGGCATAACCGACGTATCCACCCTGGTGCCACCGCTCAGAAATAGTGGGGCTGTCGATAATAGCCGCCAAGAAAGAACCGCCAGTAGGGCCGGTGGGGTCAATACCAAACTGCGATAGCCCAGATTGCGCGGAGGCTAAGTCCTGCGCCTGTCCATTAAAGCCGCCACCAGGCTGCCGAGGCAATTCAGATAATTGATCGATGTTAAAGGAGAGATAATTGCCCTCTGTATCAATAATATTGAACGCACCAACTCGAACAACCTCTCGCTCGCTCAGCTCACCTGACGGTGTCGCAACTTTAGCCGTGTAACGGCTGATCTCACCCTGCTCTCGGATCTCCCGCAACAGCTCGAACCACACTTTTTCGATCTCATCGATACGCGGCAGTTGATCTGACCCTGACATTTTGGCGATCAGCTCCTTTAAAAAGCCTTCGCGTCCGGGGTACTCAGAACTGACCAAAGAGACCTCAACGTTCGATGCTAAATCGCCAGAAGCGGCTGTCAAATGGCCAAACAACTCGGACAAAGTGCCCAATCGCTCTTTTAGCTGCTCTTGCTTAGCGGCAATCAGCAGCTCATTTTCTTCGAATTTTTTCTCCAATCGCGCAGAGCGACGCTCTTCCCGCAGGCGCTCGTCTTCAGCGCGCTTAAGCGCCTTAGCTTGGTTGGCCTTATCACTAGAGAACCGCTGTTCGCGCGCTTGATTTTCGGCTGACGCTCGCGTCTGACCTCGCTCCACTAACTCCAGCAGTTGGTCAAGATTTTCAGCGGCAACCTCCTGCGGAGTAGGGGGTGGTGGCGCCTCGGCTTCCGCCTCAGCGTCTTGGCCAAGCGAGAAGGGCGTAAATAGCGCGCTTGCCAGCGCCAGAGCAGATACTTTCAGAAATTGAGAACGCATTTCAGTTCGCCTCCGGGGCTGATACGGGCATATTTAATAATTCGATCGTCGCTTGCTTCTTCGCAATACGAACGCCTTTGCGAACCGCTGAAGCATAATCACCGGAAGGTAGCTCTTCCCAGCTCTGCGTCTCACGGTTCCAGGCTCCGGTCTCGGCGCCATCGGTGCTCTGATAGACAAGTGCCACGCGGCCAATGCGCAAGATGTCGACTTCGCGCTCTGCACCGTTGAGATCAATCGAGTCGCTATAAGACTCAATACCGCGCCCGTATTGCAATTCGATAGAGTAAAGCTCTAACACTTGACGATACGCCTCGGCAGAGGTGACATCGGAACGATCCATATTAGCTCGAACGGCTTCAATATTACCCAAGCGAGTATCGAGGTCGAACGGCATATCGAATTGGATGAACTGCTCGAGTCCGTCCAGCATCCGCGTTACCAGGGGTGGAATCTGGCGCTGAATGACTGACGCCTCAGAGATAGAGGCATCAATATCAGTGATGCGTTTCTCTTGGTTCGCAATCTGGCGTTCCAAGCGTGCGTTGTAGACCTTGAGTCCATCAACCTGCTTCATGACCGTTTTGTAATCTGACAACAAACTGGCTGTCTCATCCGCCAGTCGGTCAATTTTGGCCTGGGAAGCCTTGGCTGCCACTGCACGTTGCTTGCCCACCTCGACGATGGGGTCAATGGACTGCGCGACGGCCAGCGACGCACTACCGCCGACACACATTGCCAACAGTAAACTTTTAAGTCGAGTCGTAGTCATGGGATCGATACTTCCTCTCAAAGCAAAATCTGGAAAGCGCTAGCCTAAGCCAACCCTTTAATGAAGCTTAATTGGTGACGCTGTTATCTCTATAATATCGCGACGACCAACATTGGGGGAGCGAATTTAACCCGTCCGTTTCGCCAACGCAAATGATTTGCCCACCAACGTGACACCGCTGTCGAGGATCAGATGGGGTCAGCAGGCGGCTCCAGCTCAACAATCGTGAAGGCGTGGCTGTTGCCATCCGCCGCTTCGTAAGCAGTTTGAGCGGTCTCGCGCCACTGCGCCAAGAGGTTAAGATCGAACACAACGTCACCGTCTACCGCGCCATGAACCTTCGTTAACACCACTTTGTCAGCTCTTGGTAATGCCAGTCGGTATATTTCAGCGCCGCCGACCACCATCGCCGCGTCGGCGCCATCAATCAGGGCCTGACCGAATGCGCACTCCAAGGCCTCTGGCAAGGTATGACACGTGGTCACACCCTCATGATGCCAAGACAGGTCCCGGGTGACCACGATGTTGCGGCGCCCCGGCAGCGGGAAACCAACGCTATCAAACGTTTTACGTCCCATGATAATGGGGCGCCCCAATGTCGTCCGCTTAAAATGACGCAAGTCATCGGGTAAATCCCATGGTAGGGCGTCTCCTCGTCCAATCACGCCATTGTCAGCCGCCGCGAGCACCAGAACCACGGGGATGTCGTTATCTTGTCGAGATCCTGTCATCAAATCGCCACCGGAGCCGGGATATTTGGCGCGGGGTCGTAGCCGACCAATTCAAAATCGTCAAAGTGGTAATCATAAATAGAGGTCGGATGCCGCAGCATTTTCAAGGACGGGCAGACCCCGGGGACCCGATCAAGCTGCGTCGCGACCTGCTCTCCATGGTTAGTGTAGAGGTGGGCGTCACCCAGCGTAATGACCACCTCTCCGGGTGTTAATCCGCACTGCTGCGACAGCATATGCGTCAGTAGCGCCACCGATGCGATGTTGAAGGGCAGACCCAAGAACGCATCGCTCGAACGAATGTACAGCTGGGCAGAGAGTGTTTTGTTGGCCACGTAAAATTGATAGAGCAGGTGGCAGGGAGGCAGCGCCATTTTACCGGCTCGCACATTGTCCTGTGGACTGATTGTCTCGTCAGGCAAATATTCGACATTCCAAGCGTGAAACAAGATGCGGCGGCTATCGGGCCGATGGAGCAAACAATCCACCACGTAATCGATTTGATTAATACTGCCGCCATCGCGCGTAGGCCAGGCGTGCCACTGTGCACCATACAAAGGCCCGAGCTCCCCATCTTCGGTTGCCCATTCATCCCAAATGCGCACGCCATTCTCACGCAGCCACTGTGTATTAGTGTCACCGCTGAGAAACCAAATCAGTTCATTCACGACGCTTTTAAAGTGCACTTTTTTAGTGGTGAGTAACGGGAACCCCTGCGCAAGATCAAAGCGGAGCTGCCGGCCGAAAACGGACCGAGTACCGGTGCCGGTGCGATCACCACGGTCAATCCCGTGATCGCGAATATCGTTTAATAAGTCGAGATACGCCTGCATGCTGTCCTCATCGATGGGTCGGCCGATACGCCCGATAGAGTAACCAAGTGCCTGCCATCAGCATTGGCACACACAATAATTGTCCTCGCGTCATCCAGCCCATGGCATCAAAGCCAATATGGGCATCCGGCTCGCGGAAAAACTCC
The DNA here is from genome assembly GCA_913048575.1 of uncultured Halieaceae bacterium. Classification (GTDB taxonomy): domain Bacteria; phylum Pseudomonadota; class Gammaproteobacteria; order Pseudomonadales; family Halieaceae; genus Luminiphilus. Next base: position 2,965 of record CAJWWJ010000011.1, on the reverse strand, counting down.
GCTAAAAATCGAAACAGGCCGTAGCCTATTAAAAACACCCCGGATACGGCCCACGGGGGCCGCGATTGTCGACTAAACCATAAGAGCAGAATGAATAAGAGACAACCTTCCAGTGCAAACTGGTAGAGCTGCGACGGGTGACGCGCCAAAGCCAGTGGATCCCGCGGAAAAATCATTGCCCAGGGGATGTCAGCACTTCTGCCCCATAGCTCCTGCCCGATAAAATTGCCCAATCTGCCTAACGCGAGGCCCACGGGTGCGAGGGGGGCAACAAAATCCAGCAGCCGCCCCGCATCGATGCGGTGCTGTCTAGCAAAGAGTGTCATCGCCACCACCACACCCAAGAAGCCACCGTGAAATGCCATGCCGCCTTCCCAGACCCTAAACAGCCACAGAGGATCGCCCATAAGACGATCGACTCCATAAAAAAGGGTATAGCCCAACCGGCCTCCAATCACGATGCCAACCGCCGCATAAAAAATAAGATCATCAACTTGGTGACGCTGGAGTGGCGTATGGGGTTGCGCCGCTCGATGACGCGCTAGCCACCATGCAAAGGCGAGGCCGCCGAGATAGGTAAGACCATACCAATGCACGGTAATCGGGCCCAAGGCGATCGCAACGGGATCAATATCAGGATAGGGCACCACTTAATCGTCTCCGCGGCGTCTGAGAAAAATATCGAGCCCTCGTTGGCTCAGTGCCGCGTCTAATGCGGCCATGACCTCCTGAGCGGACCTGAGAGGTAACAGTGTCGCCACCAAATCAGCCAGCTCCGCCGCACTGAAGGCACTTAAAACCCGCTTCACCAAGGACAAGCTTCCCGCGTTCATCGACAACTGATCGAATCCCATCGCAACCAATAAGGGCGCAGCGCGGGGGTCACCCGCTAACTCTCCGCAAATGCTGACAGACTTTTTCTCACTGTGAGCGGCTTTGATAATGTGAGCCAATGCTGCCAGTACCGCCGGGTGCAAGGCTTGATAAAGCCCTGCAACGCGGGCATTACCACGATCAACCGCCAGTAAATATTGGGTCAGATCATTGGAACCCACTGATAAAAAGTCAGCTTCTTGCGCCAGCGGCCCTGCCAAATAGACCGCGGCAGGCACTTCGATCATCACGCCAATATCGGGCAAGGGTGCGGTAAACCCCTCGCTGAGCACTTCAGCGTGACATCTGCCAATCAACGCCCGTGCCGCACGAAGCTCGTCGATGGCTGTCACCATGGGCAATAAAATGCGCAAATTATCTAGGGCCTCATTGGCCTTTAACATGGCACGCACTTGTGTCAGGAAAATTTCCGGATGGTCTAGAGTCACCCGGATACCACGCCACCCCAAAAAGGGATTGGATTCTTCGATAGGAAAGTAAGGTAAGGCTTTATCGCCACCGATATCGAGTGTCCGCATGGTCACGGGTGCGGGGTGAAACGCCGCTAACTGCTCTCGATACAGCTGGCGCTGCTCCTCTTCACTTGGGAATCGATCTCGTAATAAAAAGCTGACCTCGGTTCGGTAAAGACCGACACCTTCAGCTCCGAATTCACGCGCCCTCTGCACATCAGCAGCGACACCCGTATTGACCCAGAGCGGAATCGTCCTGCCATCTGAGGTCTGCGCGGGCTGTGACGCCAATGGTGCGAGCTCCTCAAACAGCGCCTCGTCTTCTGCGAGCAGTGCCTCAAAGCGCGCTAATAAGTCGCTGTGAGGATTCACGTACACTCGACCGTTGTAGCCATCGACCACTAGGCGCTGATCGGGAAGCCGCTTGAGAGGTAGGTCCTCAACACCCACCACCGCAGGAATCCCCATGGCTCTTGCCAAAATTGCGGTATGGCTATTGGCACTGCCTCGCATCGATACAATACCGGCGAGCCGGTCCCTAGGAATCTCTCCCAGTGTGGCGGCCGTTAACTCCTCTGCCACTAAAACGGTCGACGCAGGGTAATCCACTTCCTGCCGGTTGGCGTCCTGCAGATAACTCAGTACCCGAGTACCCAAATCACGAACATCGACTGCCCGCTCTCGAAGGTAGGAGTGATCTAATCGCTCAAAATGACGAATATGGCGCAACATCACCTGACTCAATGCGCCCTGTGCCCACTCTCCGGCTTTAATGAGGGCGGCGACCTCACTCCCTAAAACAGAATCATCAAGAATACTGAGATAGACCCCAAATAAAGCGTGATCCTCGGGCCCCAGCTCGCTTTTTAAATTTTCTGCTACTTGCTGTATGTCGCTACGAACACTGGCCAGCGCCTCACGAAAAGCCCGCAACTCGCCAACCCGGTCGTCTGCTTTACGCGACGGCACCGTCTGTAAATCAGCGACCGGCGAAATCCAGGCGGCTTTGCCGATACCGATACCCGCGCAGGCAGCAACACCCGACAACCTCGCCGCGCTGTCGTTGGCGGCAGCAACCGATACTGTCCGTCCGATAGCACCCGCTAGCTCCGCATGAGCAATCACCCCAGCAAGCTGGGCAGAGACGGTAATCAAAAAGGCCTCCTCATCCTCAGAAAACCGACGATGATCCCCCTGCTGCACCACCAATACGCCCAAAAGATCTCGCTGGTGAATAATAGGGGCGCCTAAGAACGCGTTAAATGGCTCCTCGCCTAGACCATCCACCAACTGAAATTGAGGATGCGCAATGGCGTTATCCAGGTTAAGTGGTTCCTCGCGTGTCGCGACCCAGCCCACCAGCCCCTCATCGAAGCCCAAACCAAACTGCCCTACCTTGTCCGAGTTCAGCCCTTCGGTGGCTCGAAATATCAACTTCTGACTCGCTTTATCATGCAGATAAATCGTGCACACATCCGTCCGCATCGCCGCTCTAACCTGAGCAACAATCAGATTGAGTGCATCTTCAAGCGAATCAGCATCGTTAACATCCTGAATCAGCCGGCGGAGCAATTCGAGCATCAGCGGCCCCCACGCCGTCTGCGCGCAGGCCTGCGCTG
>CAJWWJ010000010.1 GCA_913048575.1 uncultured Halieaceae bacterium | reverse complement strand
GGTGACGTTCGTCGCAGATGAATGATCGTCCAAGACAGAACCCGGCTTATCGACCAACTCATTATGCCCCCCAATCGGGGGGCTTCCCATTTCTCCCCTGATACCGTTGCGCCGGCCTGATCACGCAGTGGCCCTACCGTCGCTTTTAATACTTTTTGATTATTATAAATCCAATAAAATTATAAATAAGGTATATAACCTAATCTCAAACCTCGTATTTCGAGTTAGCCGGCTGTTTTAACGTTTCTTTCTAACAACCGGTCCCGCGTCAGTGAGCCCGGCTGATTGTCTCTAAGGCACTGAAAAACCGAGAATTTTTGTCATCATGCCGTTGACCCAACGCTTTTTTCAGGCGTATAGTGGCGAAATGTGGTGCAAAGTGGGTAAAACCCCCATTTTGTGGTAATTCAATGGAGGCAATGGACATCATGTTTCGAGGGGTTCAGTCCATCAACCTTGATGCCAAGGGCCGAATGGCGGTGCCAGCGCGGCAACGTGAATCGCTGGCGGCATTAAGTGATGGGCATATTGTCATTACCGTCGATACCCAAACGCCCTGTCTGGTGATGTACGCCCTGCCCGAATGGGAACGCATTGAGCGAGACGTCCAGGCGCTCCCAGCACTCAACCCCGCCGTAAAGCGATTTCAGCGATTGATGTTGGGTTACGCCAGCGATTTGCAGCTGGATGGCAATGGCCGTGTATTAGTTCCCCCGTCGCTCAGAGACTATGCGCATCTCGAGAAGCGCGCAGTGATGGTCGGGCAAGGTAATAAGCTTGAACTGTGGTCTGAAGAGTTATGGCAGAGGGAATGCGAAGCTGCGCTGTCACCGGGGCCCCAAGGGGAGCTTCCAGTGGAGCTGATGCAGCTTAATCTTTGATGGACCGGGAGCACTTGCCGGTTCTACTCGAGGAGGTCATTGGGGCACTGATGGTATCGCCGCACGGAGCATATGTAGACGGAACCTTTGGCCGGGGCGGGCACAGCACTCGTATCCTTGAGGCGCTATCAGCGCAAGGTTCGTTGATGGCGTTAGATCATGACCCAAGCGCGGCAGAGAGCGCATCCCGGTTAGCGAAACACGACCAGCGATTTTCTTTTAAGGCAGCAAACTTCAGAGCGCTGAGCCAGCATGTTGAGCTGGGCAGCTTGCAGGGTGTGTTGCTGGATCTCGGCGTGTCTTCGCCGCAACTCGACGATCCCGAGCGGGGATTCAGCTTTTCCCATGATGGCCCCCTAGACATGCGAATGAACCCAGACGAAGGGCGGTCTGCAGCAGATTGGTTGGCGGAGGCGCCGGCGTCTGAGATCGCGACGGTGCTCCGTGAATTGGGTGAAGAGCGTTTTGCCCGACGGATTGCGAATGCGATTGTAGCCGCGCGCAGTGAGCAGCCCATCCGACGAACTGGGCAGCTGGCTGAGGTGGTATCTGCCGCCAATCCCAAGTGGGAAAAGCATAAGCACCCAGCGACACGCAGTTTTCAAGCGATCAGATTGCATGTTAACGGTGAGCTGGACGCGCTTCGAGATGCCCTGCAGGCCATCTTACTGGCGCTCGCGCCAGGCGGTCGAATGGTGGTGATCAGTTTCCACTCCCTAGAGGATCGTATCGTAAAGCGATTCATTCGTGCGGCCGTTAGAGGCCCGCAATTACCGCCCGGAGTGCCGATTCGGCACGCCGAGTATCCGGGTCTCGTGCGGCAAATTGGTAAGGCGGTGATGCCCACGCCTGCGGAGGTTTCCCAGAACCCTCGAGCCCGTTCTGCTGTCATGCGCATTGCGGAGCGTCTCTGATGAACCCTTTGCTGGCGCCTAACGCGATAGTGCTGGTCATTCTGCTGGTGCTGTTGCTGCTTTCGAGCCTTGGATTAGTGGCGAGTACGCATCAGGTCAGAGATGGCTATGCGCGATTACAGTCATTGGAGTTGCAGCGCTGGCAACTGCAGGAGCAGTACACCCGTCTTTTGCTCGAGATGAATACCTGGGCGGCCCCCCACCGCGTCGGGCAAATCGCTTCCGATACGCTTTCGATGAACGCCCCAGATTTAAGCGTGTCCCATTCGGTAAAAGAGCCATGAAGGCCGGTTCGCCGGCAACACCCCGTTGGCGCTATCTCTCCGTCTGCTGCGTGCTGATTGGTTTAGCCGGAGTGCTGATGGGTAGGCTAGTTATGCTTCAGGTAACCGAGGAAGGGCAAGGCGCTGGCTTTCTGCGTGAGCAAGGTGCCATGCGAACCGTTCGCACGGCTGAAATTCCCGTTTATCGAGGGTTGATTGAGGATCGACATGGCACGCCGCTCGCAATCAGCTCACCGGTGGTGTCGCTGTGGGCGAATCCACAGCAGCTAAAGGATAGCCCACGGCTCGCAGAGTTAGCCGCACTACTTGGAGTCGACGCGGCGGAATTAAAAGACAAGCTCGCTTTGTACGGCAACAAGCACTTCATGTATTTGGCAAGGCATCAAGCACCGGATTTTGCCCGTCAAATACTGCAAGAGGCCTTTCCCGGCGTTCGGGGCGAACGAGCGTACCGACGCTATTACCCTGCGGGAGAGGTCACCGCTCAGGTTTTGGGATTGACCAATGTCGATGGCGAAGGCATCGCTGGCATCGAACTGGCATTTGAGCAGTGGCTGCAGGGGATCCCTGGTAAGAAGCGTTTTATCAAAGATCTTCATGGTGAGGCAGTCCGTGATTTCGGCTTGATTACCAAGCCGCGACCCGGCAAGGCGCTGTCTCTGAGCCTAGATTTGCGCCTGCAGTACGTTCAGCACCGTGAGTTACAACGAGCAATGAAGGAGACGGGCGCCGTCGCGGGCTCCGCTATCACCGTCGATGCTTGGACGGGAGAAATCCTGGCTGTCAGTAATTATCCAGTGTTTAACCCCAATAACCGAGAGGCATTTGATTACAGTGCGGCCCGTAATCGTGCTCTAACTGATGTTTATGAGCCGGGTTCAACGATCAAAACACTGACGCTCATTGCGGCGCTGGAGAGCGGACAATTTACGATTGATAGCCTTGTTAACACGGCCCCCGGACGCATTCGAGTGGGCGGTAAAGTGCTTCATGATCCGCGTAATTATGGTGAGATTAGTGTTTCAAAAATCATCGAAAAATCGAGTCAGGTGGGGGTCACTAAGCTAGCCCAAGCCGTCGGGCATGAAGCCGTTCTAGAGGTGCTGCTGAGGTTCGGATTTGGAACGCAAACTGGCACTGGCTTTCCGGGCGAGCGAGCAGGCTCCCTCCCAAGCATGATGCATTGGAGTGAAATAGAAAAAGTCACACTGGCCTTTGGTTATGGTTTAAATGCGACACCCATACAGTTGGCACAAGCGTACTCGATCTTAGCTAATGGTGGCGTGCGGCAGCCACTGACTTTGCTGAAGCAAGATCGCGAGACACTGCCAGTGGGAATGCGCGTAGTGGATGCCCAGGTGGCTCAAGATGTGTTGCAGGTGCTGGGTCGGGTTACGAGCTCTGGCGGTACCGCCACCTTGGCACAAGTGCCTGGCTTTTCGGTTGGCGGTAAGACAGGAACGGTCCATAAAGTTGGCGCGACAGGGTATTTGGATGACCAATACGTGGCCCTCTTTGTGGGTGTCGCGCCGATGAAGAAGCCACGCTACGTCACCACGATCTTGATTGATCAGCCTCGTGGTGATCACTATGGCGGCGGCCTGGCCGCTGCGCCAGTTTATTCAAGGATCACGGAAGAAGTGCTCCGAATACGCAATGCGCAGCCTGACCGCTCTTCGGCAGGAGCGCTGGTCGCTGCATACCGTGGAGCGCAGCAATGATGGGGCTGCGTGAGTTGCTGGCGGATCAAACGCTGCCCGAGGTGTCGCTGAGCAATATGACCTTAGACAGTCGTGACGTTCAGCCCAACATGGCTTTTATTGCGGTACCGGGAGCAGAGCGCGACGGTCGAGATTTTATTCATGCCGCTTTAGAGCTGGGTGCTGGGGTGGTGCTGGCAGAGGCCGATGATCGTGAATTGCCTGAAGACGATCGGGTGATCGCAATCAGCGGTTTAAGGGACCAGTTAGGCGTGCTTGCTGACCGTTTTTATCGCTCACCTTCTTGCCAGCTAAAAGTGATGGCGGTCACTGGCACTAACGGTAAGACGTCGATCGTGGAGTTGACTCGTCAGTTATTACAAGCAGTTGGATTAAAAGCAGGCTCAATCGGCACACTGGGATCGCGACTGGCCGGTCCGCCGACAGAGGTGCGTAATACGACGCCCGACTGTATTACGTTGCATCGACAGCTACGTGTTTGGCGGGATGCGGGCGTGGACTATGTTGCCATGGAGGCGTCGAGTCATGCGCTGGATCAGCGGCGACTCGATGGCCTGAAAATTGATGTGGCGGTGTTTACCAACCTCTCCCGCGATCACCTCGACTACCACCATTCGATGGAAGCGTACGCTGAGTCGAAGTTCAAGCTGTTCCGCGACTTTGCGTCATCGGTGCAAATTTATAACGCCGATGACAGCCTCTTGTCGTCCCAGAGTGATATTTGGGGTCGTGACAGTGTCGGTATTTCTTTTAGCGATGAATCAGCAGATGTGCTGATTGGAATGATCAGTGTCGCGCCGTTGGCATTCACTTTGCGAACGCCTTGGGGTGACGCACAGATCGATTCATTGCTTGCCGGCCGATTTAACGCGTTCAATCTCACAGTAGCCATCGTGGCGACCGCCTCAATGGGGGTTTCTTTTGCTGAGATTATTGCGGTTACCCAACAACTAAAACCCGTTCCGGGCCGTCTTGAGCCGATGGAGATGGCATCTGACATCACTGTGGTGATTGATTACGCCCACACTCCCGATGCGCTTTATCGCGCGATCACGGCGGTTTCTGAAGCGCGTCATCATGGGTGTATTTGGGTTTTGTTTGGCTGCGGTGGAGATCGAGATCGCGGCAAGCGATCAGAGATGGGAGCGGTAGCGGCTCGGTTGGCGGATCGGGTCGTTGTGACAAGTGACAATCCCAGAGGCGAGCCACCGGAAGCCATTATTCAGGACATTTTGGCGGGTTGTGAGGGCGCGACACCGTTGGTAGAGGTTGATCGAGCAACCGCCATTTCGTTGGTTATTGCGAAGGCCGCTGCCGGCGATACCATCTTAATAGCGGGTAAGGGACATGAAACTTACCAAGAGATTGCGGGCGCCCGAATACCCTTCTCCGATGTGCAGTGTGCCAATCATTACTTGGCACAAAGGCGGGCTGCCTGATGGCGTCGGTGGCATTACAAGCATTAGCACAGCGAGCCAATGGTGAGCTGATTGGTGAGTCTGTTCCGCTTCACGGACTGGCCATTGACAGCCGAGTGGCCCAGCCCGGTGATTTATTCGCTGCGATTGCGGGCATTCAAGTTGATGGCCATGATTTTGCGTCTCAGGCAACCGCTGCAGGTGCGGTGGCTGTTCTCACAGAGCGAGAGGTCAAGGGGATAACACCCCAGCTGGTGGTTTCTGACGTGGTGAAGGCGTCGGGTCAGTTTGCGCTTCTGAAACGCCAGGCCTTTCTTGGGTCGGTGGTGGCTGTTACCGGCAGCGCCGGGAAAACGACCACTAAAAACCTCATTGCTGCTGCGTTGGCCGGAGCGGGGGCTGTTCACGCGACGGAGGGTAATCACAATAACGAGCTCGGCGTGCCCATCACGTTGGCGGGTTTGAATGAATCTCATCAGTTTGGTGTGATCGAGATGGGTGCAGGGCAGCCTGGTGATATTGCTTACCTGTGCCAATTGGCGCAGCCAAGCGTCGCAGTTTGCTTAAATGCCTCGGCGGCGCATCTCGTGAATTATCAGAGTGTCGATCAGATCGCCTCTACAAAAGGTGAGATTCTCGAGGGATTGAGAGGTGAGGGGCTGGCGATTATCAACGCCGATCAGCCATGGCTTGCGCAATGGATTCAGCAGGCGGGCGACGCCAGAACCATCACGTTTGGACTGTCGGAAAAGGCAGATTACCGCGCCATCAATATTCAATACCAAGGCTTGAATGGAACGCAATTTGATTTAATCGCTTCCTCAATGGTGTTGCCAGTCAGCCTGCGATTGCCCGGAGCCATACAGGTCATTAATGCACTCGCCGCCTTAGCGGTTGCCATTGAGCTGGGAGTGCCTCCGGATAGCGCTGTCGATGGGCTCGGACAAGTCGTCCCCGAGGTTGGCCGCGGAGCGGTATTAGTCGGGCGAATCGGCGGACGGGTGGTGGACGATAGTTATAACGCGAACCCTGCAGCCGTCATGGCCGTGATCGATACCTTAGCGCGCGAGTCAGTTTATCGCGTGCTCATACTCGGACCGATGTTGGAGCTGGGGTCGACTAGCGACGCCTTACATGGCGATGTGGGGCGCTACGCTAAAGCTGCAGGAATCGATCTTTTGGTGGCAGTAGGACGAGAAGCGGCTGCCGCCGCCGAAGCATATGGAGAGGGGGCACAATATTTTTCCAATCAGCAGGCCTTGTGGGCTGCTTTTCCTGAGCTCCCCGATGAACACATTGTTTGGGTGAAAGGTTCTCGCGGCGCGATGCTGGAAAAAACCGTGCACTGGTTGACCCGAGCAGAGGAAGGTTTCTCATGCTGATGTGGCTGAGTGAGCAGTTACTGTTCCTAGATCCGGGTTTTGGTGTCTTTCAGTACCTCACCCTGAGGGCCATTTTAGCGGCCTGCTCGGCGATGCTGATCTCAATGCTGGTGGGCCCCTTCGTGATAGCGCGGCTGAATGATTTGCAGATTGGTCAGACGATTCGTTCAGAAGGGCCAGAATCTCATCTCGCCAAAGCTGGCACGCCGACAATGGGCGGGGCGCTGATCCTCCTTGCGGTGTTAGGGTCGACGGTGCTTTGGGCGGATCTCGACAATCGATACGTCTGGATTGTCATCGTGACCACCACTGCATTTGGCGCGATTGGCTGGGTTGACGATTATCGTAAAGTCGTCAGAAAAGATACCAGAGGGCTACCCGCTCGCTGGAAGTATCTTTGGCAGTCAGTCGCTGCGTTGGCTTGCACACTATTGCTATTTACCACGGCAGTGGCACCAGAAGAGACAACCCTTTACGTGCCGTTTTTTAAAGACGTGGCCTGGTCGATGGGCTGGTTGTTCGTCCCGTTTAGTTATTTCGTGATTGTCGGCTCCAGCAACGCGGTCAATTTAACAGATGGTTTAGATGGCCTTGCCATTATGCCAACCGTGATGGTGGCAACGGGTTTGGGTGTGATCGCCTATCTGGCTGGTCATGTCGAATTTGCTGATTATCTGAATATTGCCTACTTATCGGGTACCGGTGAATTGGTGGTTTTTTGTGGCGCTATCGCCGGGGCCGGCCTCGGTTTTCTCTGGTTTAACACTTATCCGGCAATGATTTTCATGGGTGATGTTGGCGCCTTAGCACTGGGTGCCGCGCTAGGCGTCGTGGCAGTGATCACTCGTCATGAGATTGTACTCTTCATCATGGGAGGCATCTTCGTACTCGAGACGCTCTCAGTGATTATTCAAGTGAGCTCTTTCAAGTTAACGGGACGGCGTGTGTTTCGTATGGCGCCGATTCACCATCACTTCGAGTTAAAAGGCTGGCCCGAACCGCGCGTGATTGTTCGGTTTTGGATTATCACGGTGATGCTGGTGCTGTTTGGCCTCGCCACATTGAAGTTGCGGTGAGCTAATGCCAACACTCAACACAATGATTGCGAGCTCTGAAAAACGATTGATTGTCGGTTTGGGTATCACGGGCCGGTCCGTGGCACGTTGGTGGCGTCAACAAGGGGTCGCTTTTACGGCCTTTGATACGCGTCAAGAGATGGCAAGTGATCCTGCGATACTCGCAGAAATAGACCCGCACTCAGTCACCTTTGGTGAGGTAGATCTTGATTTCGCCGATGATGTCACCGACATGATTGTGAGCCCTGGGGTGTCCCTCGATCACCCGTTAGTGGCACGAGCGTCTGCTCGAGGCTGTCGTATACGGGGTGATATTGATTTATTTATGGAGGCGGTCCAGGTGCCGGTCATCGGTATCACCGGCTCCAACGGAAAATCAACGGTTACGGCGTTACTCGGCGAAATGATGAATGCCTGTGATATCTCCGCATCGGTTGGCGGTAATTTCGGTAGGCCGGCGCTCGATTTACTCGCAGACAATGCTGAATACTACGTTTTAGAGCTATCGAGTTTTCAGCTCGAGCGCGCAGAAGCGCTGGGCCTTGAGGTTGCAACAGTGCTGAATGTGAGCGCCGATCATCTCGATCGCTATCCCTCATTGAGAGAGTACCACCAGGCTAAACACCGCATTTTCCGTCAGGCAAAAAGGGTCGTCGCAAATCGTGATGACCCGCTGACGGTCCCGTTGATATCGGAGGAGGTTCGAGTCAGTTGGTGTCGTTTGGGAGAGCCTGATCTAGATGAATTTGGTTTACGAGCGCTGCAAGGAACGGAATGGCTGTGCCGGGGCTGGGAGCCCCTGGTAGCGAGTGCCGAGTTGACGCTTCCCGGACGGCACAATATTCAGAACGTCTTGGTGGCATTGGCGATCGGTCTAGAGCTCGAGCTCCCATTGTCGCGTTTGGTGGAGGCAGCGAAAGTGTATCGGGGGCTGCCCCATCGATGTCAGGTAGTGGCTGAGCGAAATGGCGTTCTCTTTATCGATGACAGTAAGGGCACTAATGTCGGCGCAACGCTCGCCGCGCTCAATGGGCTGAGCAGTGACAGTAAGATCTGGTTGATCTTGGGTGGTCAGGGGAAAGGTCAGGATTTTTCGCTCTTATCGAAAACGGTGTCAGATCGTTGCGCGGGGGTGATCGTCATTGGTGAGGCGGCTCAGGATATCGCTCATCACCTCAGTAATGCGGTATCACTTGCACACGCTGCTACGTTAAAAATCGCGGTTGATCAGGCTGCCGCCGCCGCAGAGTCTGGACAAATTGTACTGTTGTCGCCGGCGTGTGCGAGCTTAGATATGTTTGCCGATTACGTTGATCGCGGTGAGCAATTTCAATCAGCGGTCGCGGCACTTGAGGTAGCCGCATGAATCGCGCGGCGCCCCTGCAAGGATACAGCGGCGATGCGCTCTTACTGGGGTTCAGTGTCGCACTGATCAGCATTGGTTTGATTGCGATCGCTTCTGCATCGATCGAATACAGTGACTTTCACTTTGGTAATCCATGGCATCACGCTGAGCGTCATACCCTCTATCTGTTATTGGGCATTACAGCAGCTGCGTTGTCCTACATGATTCCCACTGAAACCTTCAACCGCCTCTCTCCGTGGTTACTGTTTATCGCTTTTGCACTGCTCATCCTGGTACTCATGCCCGGTATTGGCCGCGAGGTGAATGGGGCAAAGCGATGGTTGCCTTTGCTGGGGGCATTAACGGTGCAGCCATCAGAGTTCGCTAAGTTTGCGCTGCTGCTCTATACCGCCGGCTACTTAGTCAGACAAGAGGACGCTGTACGTCATCACTGGCAAGGACTGGCTAAGCTCATTTTTATCCTCGGTATCGTCGCGTTTTTGCTGCTACTGGAGCCTGATTTTGGCGCCACAGTGATCGCCGTGGGTGCCGTGGTGGGGATGATGTTTCTGGCGGGCGCTCGATTGATTTACGTGCTCGCGCTACTCGCGTCAGTAGCACTGGGCTTTTTGGTGTTGGTGTTCAGTGCGCCATATCGATTACAGCGGCTCACCGCTTACCAAGATCCTTGGTCAGACCCGTTTGGCGCTGGCTTCCAATTGGTGCAGTCCCTAATCGCCTTCGGTCGGGGGGAATGGTTCGGTGTGGGACTCGGCAACAGCATTCAGAAGTTATTTTATTTACCGGAAGCTCATACGGACTTTGTCTTTTCGATATGGGCAGAGGAAACGGGATTATTTGGCGCACTCTTACTGATTCTATTATTCGTCGGCTTAATCACGCGGATTATGCAGACCGGTTGGCGTGCCGCGGCCGAGGGAAATGGTTTTGCGGCTTATCTTTGTTTTGGCGTTGGCCTCATGTTTGCCGGGCAAGTTTTCATCAATATGGGAGCGAGCTCGGGATTACTGCCGACCAAAGGCTTGACGCTACCGTTTGTGAGTTATGGCGGATCAAGCTTGATCATGAACTGCGCTCTGCTGGGTATCGTCTTGCGGATTGCTCAGCAACTCCGACCAGAGCAGCGTACTGATCAAACCGTGTCACGGAGAGTGTTATGACGGTCGCGCCGACACGTCACAATCGCCATCGCGCTTTGATTGCGGCAGGTGGAACGGGGGGGCATGTTTATCCTGCGCTCGCCGTGGCCTGTGCTTTGTCTGAGCAGGGTTGGACCGTTGAATGGATAGGCACTGAACGAGGAATCGAACATCGACTCGTGCCCGCATCCGGAATTCCATTGCATTGCCTAAACGTGTCGGGTCTTCGAGGAAAAAGTTTCTTTGATCGAGCGCGAAGCCTTTATAGAGTGATCGGTGGATTGTGGCGATCGGTAAACATCATCTGGCGGGTGCGACCCGATATCGTTCTAGGAATGGGAGGCTATGCGGCGGGTCCAGCAGGTCTGGCAGCTTGGTTGACGCGATTACCCTTGGTCATCCATGAGCAAAATGCGGTGGCAGGCACCACCAATAGATGGTTAGCCCCTTTGGCAAAGCATGTGCTGTGTGGTTTGCCGGGTGAATTTGCGCGACGCCCCGACGCTCGTGTCGTTGGGAATCCTGTACGTGCCAACCTCTGTGAGGTGGATCGCAGTGGGTTAGCCGAACTCTCAGGTTTTTCAGCGCAGCGGCCACTGAACTTGCTCGTGTTAGGCGGCAGCTTGGGTGCAGCTCCCCTCAATAGTCTTGTACCCCCGACCATCGATCGCCTAGTGATCAAGGGTCTCGGAGAGTCGATAGCTGTCTGGCAGCAATGTGGAGAAAGCAATCGGTCAGCCGCAGACGAAGCATGGCAGGGGACTCAATTTTCCCAATGCCAACGAGACGATTTTATTGACGATATGGCAACCGCTTACGCGTGGGCTGACGTGGTGATTGCACGAGCGGGTGCATTGACGGTGTCGGAGCTGGCGGCGACCGGAACACCTTCCATACTGATTCCCTTGCCTCAAGCGATCGACGATCATCAGACGCGTAATGCGCAGGTGCTCACTGAAACAGGCGGCGCCGTGATGGTGGCACAGAGCGAAGCGACACCTGAGCGCATTGCGGATCGTCTTGAGCAATGGATTCAGTCGCCGGCGAGTTTGCTGGAGATGGCACGGCGCGCTCTGGGGATGATCACGGCGAATGCCACGGATGAAGTGGTGACAGTCCTAACAGAGGTGGCTCATGCGAATGACTGAGCCCACAAACCCAGTGCCCTCAATGGATCGGATTCAACACATCTTCATGGTGGGTATTGGCGGCGCTGGTATGAGCGGCATAGCGGAGGTTCTGAAGGGGCTTGGCTACACGGTTTCAGGATCTGATGTCTCTGACAGTGCCGCCATTATGCGACTGCGGTCATTGGGTATTAACATCTTTATCGGTCATCAAGCTGAGCACATTCAACACGCTGATGTGTTGGTGGTGTCGGCGGCGATCTCGAGGGACAACCCCGAGTGCATTGCGGCGAAAACAGCCCGGATTCCAGTGGTGCCTCGTGCTGAAATGCTAGCTGAGTTGATGCGTTATCGCTTTGGTATTGCGGTAGCCGGCACACACGGCAAGACCACAACAACCAGCTTAATCGCCTCTATTTTGGATGAGGCAGGCGCAGACCCCACCTTTGTCATCGGTGGGTTGCTCAATAAAACGGGGAGCAATGCTGCCTTGGGTGAGGGGCGTTATTGGGTCGTCGAAGCCGACGAGAGTGACGCCTCTTTCTTACATCTTCAGCCGATGATGGCGCTGGTCACCAATATCGAAGCAGACCATATGGATCACTATGAAGGTGACCTAGCGCGTTATATCCAAGCGTTCGACGGCTTCCTGCACAACTTACCCTTTTATGGTTCCGCTGTGATGTGTCTCGATGATCGCGGTGTTCAGGATCTGTTGCCCGATCTGACACGAAGAGTGGTGACGTATGGGCAGCACCCAGACGCTGACTATCGGTTGGAAAATTATTCTGCCGATGGGCTACGCAGTCATTTTGATCTGATTCGACCCGATGGTGCGACACCTTTGGCACTGACGATTGGTATGCCGGGCCTTCACAATGCCCAGAATGCTGCTGGCGCGGCGGCACTGTGCTCTGAGCTCAATATTGCTGATCAGGCGATCGCAGCAGGACTGTCTGAATTCAGTGGTGTTGGACGCCGCTTTTCTGACTTGGGCGATGTGATTTGGTCAACCGGTTCAGCACGACTCATTGATGATTATGGACATCATCCGACCGAATTAGCGGTGACGTTGAAGGCAGTCCGAGAGGCTTTCGTAGGTCGGCGACTAGTCATGGTCTATCAGCCCCATCGTTATACCCGGACACGCGATCATTTTGATGAGTTTGTTTCGGTGTTGAGTGAAGGCCAGCAGCTCGTGTTACTCGATGTGTATTCAGCTGGTGAGCCGTCGATAGCAGGTGCTGACTCTCTCAGCTTGGCAAATGCGATACGCACCGATGGTGCGATCGACCCTATCGTCGTCTCAGACCAGACACAATTAGCGAAGACCTTGATTGAGGTGCTGCAAGATCAAGATGTGTTGTTGATGCAGGGTGCCGGTGACATAGGCCGACTTGCTGCAACGCTCTCGCAGGCCGAGAGACTTGAGGTGTTGTCATGAATCAGAACTTGATTGATGGCGGAACCGTTGCGGTGCTATTGGGAGGCACTTCGGCAGAGAGAGCGATTTCGCTAGAGAGCGGTAATAATGTTGTGCACGCCTTAGAAAAGGCCGGCGCACACGTTTTACCCATTGATCCCGCGTTACCGGGTTGGATGACACAGTTAAATGAGGTCTCGTTTGTCTTCAACTTGTTGCATGGGCCTGGAGGTGAAGACGGCACTATCCAAGGTCTCTTAGATTTAATGCAATTGCCCTATAGCGGATCGGGTGTTTTAGGCTCAGCGCTTTCAATGGACAAGATACGGACCAAGGTGCTTTGGCAGGGTGCAGGCTTTCCTACCCCTGATTTCCGAGTGCTCGAGGCGAGGTGCGATTGGGACGCCGTCATTGCTGAGTTGGGCACTGCGTTTGTGAAGCCGTCCTTAGAGGGTTCCTCGCTGGGGATGGCGAAGGTAAGCACTGGAAAAGAACTCGAGGCGGCCTATCAGCAGGCCGTGACCTATGGTGCTGAAGTGCTGGCTGAGCAGTTCATCGAGGGCCCCGAATACACCATTTCAATACTTGGAGATAACACCTTACCCAGCATTCGTATCGAGGTCCCCGGAGATTTTTATGACTTTGAGGCGAAGTACCGCTCTGATGAGACGCAATTTTTTTGCCCTTCCGGTTTAGATGATTCTGACGAAGCAGCGCTCTCTCAGTTAGCGTCGTCCGCGTTTCACGCGGTGGGCTGCACAATATGGGGTCGCGTCGATGTGATTCGTGATCAGGTGGGCGCTTGGCATTTGTTAGAGGTCAACACCGTCCCCGGTATGACATCGCATAGCTTGGTGCCTTTGTCGGCAAAGGCCGCGGGGCTCTCCTTAGCGGACCTCCTATCTCGCATCTATACAGACAGTGTGGGGGTAAGACATGCGCAAAGCTGATCCTTTGATGGCTGATGTGCGCCCGGCTGCCGGGGCATCGACTAACGCGATATCGACGTTTCGGCGTTGGTTTAATCGACTGCTTCTGGGTTGTGCGTTGATCCTAACTGGTGTCGGGCTATATCAGGGTTCGACGGCGTTGGCGGCAAAGCAGGTTAAGACACTGACAGTGCGGGGCGATGTCCGCCACATTGATACCGAGGTGATTCAGGCTCGTTTAACCCCGCGGATTACTGATGGCTTTATGGCTGCAGATCTGCGCGATTTGCGTGATGAGCTGGAGTCCTTGCCCTGGGTTTATAAGGTCAATACGCGACGGCGATGGCCCGCAGAAATTGAGGTGGTGTTGGTTGAGCAGAGGCCATTAGCGCGATGGAGCGATACCGGATATCTCAATCATCAGGGGCAATTCTTTGCTGCGACGCAGGATGGTCAGTATGCGCATCTTCCTCTACTCAGCGGCCCAGAAGGCGCCGAAGGGACTTTGACAAGGCGTTACCAAATGCTGACCTCGCAGCTTGAACCAGAGGGTCTCACAATCGATGAGTTGTCGATTGATGTATTAGGACAATTGTCAGTGAGGTTAATGAATGGTGTGCAACTTGCACTGGGTGCGAACGAATTGTTGCGACGGGTGACCCGCTTTAAACAGTTGTGGAGCGATAAGTTATCAACTCAGACGGTCGAAAAGATTGATCTGCGCTACGAGCATGGTGCGGCAGTGACATTCGGTCACTCGGCACTGGCAATGCAGCCACTACGAAGTAGGGGAGAGGGATGATGGCCAATGACGACGGCAAACACATGATTGTAGGTCTTGATATTGGTACCTCCAAGGTGGTCGCGGTGGTGGGAGAGATCGACCCTGATGGAGGCATCGAAGTCGTGGGAATTGGCTCCCATCCGTCCCGAGGCATGAAAAAGGGCGTGGTGGTTAATATCGAATCGACGGTGAACGCAATCCAGAGGGCGGTCGAGGAAGCCGAGCTCATGGCAGGATGCCAAATTCATTCGGTCTACGTTGGTATTGCGGGAAGCCATATTCGTTCTGTGAACTCCCATGGGATTGTTGCGATACGAGATCAAGAGGTATTTCAACAAGATGTTGATCGGGTGATTGACGCAGCTCAGGCGGTTGCTATTCCCGCTGATCAGAAAATTCTGCATGTGCTGCCACAAGAATATGTCATCGACAATCAGTCAGGGATTCGGGAACCCCTCGGTATGTCGGGTGTGCGATTAGAGGCGAAGGTTCACTTGGTGACCTGTGCCGTCAACGCGTCTCAGAATATTGAAAAATGTGTAGAACGCTGTGGCTTGTCGGTGGATGGGATCATTCTCGAGCAATTGGCGTCAAGTTACTCCGTCATTACCGAGGATGAGCGCGATTTAGGCGTCTGCCTCGTCGATATCGGCGGTGGCACTTCAGATATCGCCATTTTCACTGATGGCTCGATTCGACATACCGGCGTAATTCCGATTGCCGGCGATCAGGTGACCAACGATATTGCGATGGCACTTCGAACGCCTACTCAGCACGCCGAAGAAATCAAGATTCGCTACGCCTGTGCACTGCCTCAGCTTGCTGGCGCTGAAGAGACCATCAAAGTGCCCAGCGTCGGAGACCGGCCACCGCGAGATTTATCACGACAATCGCTGGCTGAAGTTGTTGAGCCACGTTACGACGAGCTCTTCACGCTCATTCAATCCGAGCTGCGTCGCTCTGGCTACGAAGAATTGATTCCTGCAGGAGTCGTCCTTACGGGCGGGACTTCCAAGATGGAGGGGGCAGTGGATTTGGCGGAAGAAATTTTCCATATGCCGGTCAGGCTAGGTGCACCTCAATACGCGAGGGGATTGCACGACATTATTCGAAATCCGATTTACGCCACCGCAGTGGGATTGCTCCTCTATGGCGCAGAGGAGGTACGAAGTGGGATTCGGGAGCGTCAGGAACTGGCATTACAAAGTGTGAGCTTCGCCGGGCGAGTGAAGGAATGGTTCGCTCGACATTTTTAACAGTAAAAAGCTTTAGCAGGGCCCTGCGGATTTGGGTCTTTTTAAAAACGGGGAGAAAATAATGTTTGAACTAGTAGATAGTGCACCACAAAGTGCCGTTATCAAGGTGATTGGAGTAGGCGGCGGCGGCGGTAACGCGGTTCGCCACATGATAGATCACCATGTCGACGGTGTGGACTTCATTTGTGCCAATACCGATGCGCAAGCGCTCTCTGATATTAGCTCCAAAACGGTGCTTCAGTTGGGCGCGAGTATTACAAAGGGGCTGGGAGCTGGAGCTAACCCAGAAGTGGGTCGGGCTGCCGCTCTCGAAGATCGTGATCGGATTGCCGATGCGCTACATGGCACCGATATGGTGTTTGTGACCGCCGGTATGGGAGGTGGCACGGGCACAGGTGCTGCACCGATTGTTGCTGAAGTTGCGCGTGAGCTCGGAATTTTGACCGTGGCAGTGGTAACGCGACCCTTCAGTTTTGAGGGTAAAAAGCGCGTCACTACCGCGGAAGATGGGCTCAAGGAAATCGCACAGCATTGCGATTCTTTGATTACGATCCCCAACGAAAAGCTGCTCGAGGTGCTGGGTAAAAACACCTCATTGTTAGATGCGTTTAAAGAGGCAAACGATGTGCTGCTCGGTGCGGTCCAAGGTATTGCGGATCTCATCATTCGGCCCGGTTTGGTCAACGTTGACTTCGCAGATGTCCGGACGGTGATGTCTGAGATGGGTGCGGCAATGATGGGTACGGGTACCGCCAGCGGCGAGGATCGTGCTCGAGAGGCGGCTGAGCGGGCCATTAATAGCCCGTTACTGGACGATATCGACTTGAGTGGTGCTCGGGGTATTTTGGTGAATATCACTGCTGGGTTAGATCTCTCACTAGGCGAGTTCTCTGAGGTCGGTGCGACCATCGAAGATATAGCATCAGAAGACGCTACCGTAGTGGTGGGAACGGTGATTGACCCAGAGATGACCGATACCTTAAAGGTCACGGTAGTGGCGACAGGTCTTCGCAGTGCCGAGGCGCGCCCCGCACTGACGGCGGTCGATACCAGCGTCGTTAAGCGCCCACCGGGCGTCGGTGCCGACTACGATGATTACGATTTGCCCCCCGGCAGGCGTCAGCGCGCAGGCGCAATCAGTGACGGCCAGACTGCATTGAAAATGGATGAGGGTCTGGATGAGCAGTTATTTGATGTGCCGGCGTTTCTGCGTCGCCAGGCGGACTGATTGATGTCATCGTCTGTAAAGCCCTGATGAATGTGAATAATCAGGGCGTGAGGGCTGGATTGCAGTAACGTGCCCTAGTAAGGTTTTCCTCTCTAGATCAGAGGAATCGCCATGCGGTGGCAAAGAACCTTACAAGAGTCGATAAAGTCGACGGGCGTGGGTCTGCATTCTGGTGACAAAGTGTCGATGACACTGAGTCCGGCACCGGTCGATACAGGTGTGGTGTTTCGTCGCACTGATTTAACCCCAGCCCGGGAAATCCCCGCCCGGGCTGAGGGGGTTGATGAAACGGACTTATCGACTAGCCTTGGTACCGATGATGGCCGGGTCACGACCGTAGAGCACCTGCTCTCTGCGTTGTGTGGCCTGGGTATCGACAATCTTTATATCGATTTAGATGCCCCCGAGGTCCCCATTATGGACGGCTCAGCGGGCCCCTTTGTTTATTTGCTGCAGACAGCTGGCATCTGTGAGCAGGCAGCCGCAAAGCGATTCATTCGCGTGACTGAGAGCATTACGGTGAGCGACGGCGAAAAGACCGTGTCATTGCACCCTTATGAGGGCTTTAAGCTCAGTTTCGCCATTGATTTTGATCATCCCGTTTTCCGCGAGCAGACCGGTCGGGTCACCTTAGACATGGACACCGAGACTTTCGTGCGAGAAATCAGTCGTGCGAGGACCTTCGGGTTCGTGCATGAATTCGAGTACATGCGATCTCGAGGTTTGGCCCGAGGCGGGAGCGTTGATAATGCGATTGTCATCGACGATTTCCATATCCTCAATGAAGGGGGTTTGCGCTACGAAGATGAATTTGTGAAGCATAAAATCCTGGATGCCATGGGCGATTTGTATCTCGCCGGTCATCAGTTACTCGCTGAGTATGATGGATTTAAATCTGGCCATGCGATGAACAATCAACTGGTTCGGACGCTGCTAGCGCAACAAGAGAGTTGGGAATGGGCCACCTTTGAAAACGAGAGCCCGTCGCCCCTAAATTGGCCATTGCCGCGCAGTTTACAGCTGGTTTGAGTGCAATTTGGCCGCTTTAGGATGGTGCTCAACGGTTTCACTTAACCCCTGAAAATGGCATAGTTCCGACCCCGTTATTGCGATACCCGACCTTGAAGTTAATTTTCCTCAACCGCCACGCCGCATCGCGCACCCTGGAACTAGGCAGGTGGTCGTGGTTGTTGCTGTCTGCCTGTGTCATTGGTGTCCCTTTGGGCTTGGTCGCAGTGAGTTACCAACTCGGATTCGATGGTGGTGTGAGATCGGAACAGTCGTCTCGTATTTCAATACGCGAGCAGCAAGCGACGGAGCGAGCAGAAGCTCTGGCGCAACTGAGTGTTGAGGCGCAGTCACGGCTAACCGCCATGACACGTCGTTTGGCGACGTTACAGACACAGATGACACGCCTTGACGCCCTTGGCCACCATCTCACCGAGCTGGCGGGACTTGAGTTGGGCGAATTTGATTTTTCTGGGCCACCGGCAGTGGGTGGTCCGTCCGTGCCGTTGCGGACCGATAGCGCGCCTAGCGTCCTTGAGATCAACACGCAGTACGATGCCTTAGAGGGTTATTTTGCCGGTAGGGAAGTGCAGTTCGAAGTGCTGGCAGGGCTGTTGTCGTCGGAGCAGTTGCGAACTGAGTCGACACCCGCTGGAAGACCGATACGATCTGGCTGGCAATCCTCGTCGTTTGGGAGCCGCATTGACCCGATTTCGGGTAAGCGCGCTTGGCATACTGGCGCTGACTTTGCAGGCCGTAAAGGCTCCGATATTCTTGCTGTTGCGAGCGGCGTTGTTAGCTGGAGCGGCGTGAAAGCTGGCTACGGCACCATGATTGAGGTCTCTCATGGCGATGGTTTGAGTACCCGCTATGCACACAATCAAGAAAACTTGGTCACATTAGGTGATCTCGTTCGTCGCGGCGATGTGATCGCCCTAATGGGCAGCTCTGGCAGGTCGACTGGGCCCCATGTCCACTTTGAGATTTTCAAACACGGACGAGCCGTTGATCCGGCCTCTTATGTCCGCAGGACCCATCGTTAAACCAGCCGCTCTGGCGCTTTGATGTGCTGTTTCCACGCATTTCCCCTTTTGACTGACCAGTGAGACTGCCATGCTGATCTCTACCATGAAAAAAATCTTCGGTACCCGTAATGATCGGGAGCTGAAACGTTTGAGTAAAGTTGTCACCCGCATTAACCACCTTGAGGAGGCAATGCAGGCACTCGATGATGACAGCTTGCGAGCAAAGACGGCTGCCTTCCGCACCCGACTTGAAGAGGGCGAAACACTCGATCAATTACTGCCCGAGGTGTTCGCAGTGGTGCGAGAGGCCGGTGTGCGTGCGTTGAATATGCGGCATTTTGATGTGCAGTTAATCGGCGGGATGGCACTGAATGCAGGAAAAATTGCCGAAATGCGCACGGGCGAGGGTAAAACCCTCGTCGCCACGCTGCCTGCTTATCTCAATGCACTGCCTAATCACAGCGTGCATTTAGTCACCGTGAACGACTATCTCGCTCAGCGAGATGCCGCGTGGATGAGCCCCCTATACGAGTTTTTGGGGTTAACCGTGGGGGTGGTGCGTTCAGGTCAAACGCCGGAAGAGAAGCGCGCTGCTTATGCCTGCGATGTGGTCTATGGCACCAATAACGAGTTTGGTTTTGATTACCTTCGGGACAATATGGCCTTTAGTCGGGCAGATAAAAATCAGGGTAAGCTCGCGTTTGCCATTGTCGATGAGGTGGATTCTATCCTGATCGATGAGGCGCGCACGCCACTGATTATCTCGGGAGCGGTAGAGGACAGTTCAGCCCTCTACAAGGCGATTAATCAATTGATTCCTAAGCTGACGCCCGAGCTAGAAGAGCAAGAGGGCGATTTTACGGTTGATGAGAAGCAGCGCAGCATCGAATTAACCGAAGCGGGGCATGAAAAAGTCGAAGCGATGTTAATAGAGACTGGGCTGCTACAGGGGGACGACTCGCTGTATGCCCCAACAAACTTGGGGCTCCTGCATCACGTTCACTCAGGCTTACGGGCACACGTGCTGTTTCAGCGTGACGTGGAATACATTGTGCAAGAGGGCCAGGTCGTTCTCATCGATGAACACACGGGCCGCACCATGGCGGGTCGCCGGTTATCGGAGGGGCTACACCAAGCGATTGAAGCGAAGGAAGGGGTGAATATTCAAAGCGAAAGCCAAACGCTCGCGTCCACCACGTTTCAAAACTTCTTTCGGCTCTACGACAAGCTCTCGGGAATGACAGGCACTGCCGATACCGAGGCTTTCGAATTTCAACAGATTTATGGTTTGGATTGTGTCGTGATTCCAACCAATGTCCCGATGCTTCGCGATGATTTGAACGATTTGGTTTATCTCACCCGAGACGAGAAGTTCGAAGCGATCATTGACGATGTGCAGTCCTGTATTGATTCGGGCGCGCCGGTTCTGGTGGGCACGGCATCGGTAGAAACCTCCGAGGAATTATCTGAGGCCTTCAAGCGCAAAGATATTGCGCACAAAGTATTAAATGCAAAGTATCACGAGCAGGAGGCAGAAATTATTGCCCAAGCGGGTCGTCCGGGGATCGTGACGATTGCGACCAACATGGCGGGTCGGGGTACTGACATCGTGCTGGGCGGCAACTTAGAGGCTGAGCTTGCCGGACAAGGAGAGGCGCTTGATGACGCCGCGCGCGCAGCGCTGACCACAGAGTGGCAAGCGCGCCATGATGCAGTGATCGCTGCGGGCGGGTTACATATTCTCGGAACGGAACGACACGAATCTCGCCGGATTGATAATCAGCTGAGAGGGCGATCGGGTCGTCAGGGCGACCCAGGTGTTTCGCGCTTCTATCTCTCTTTAGAAGATAGCCTGATGAGAATTTTTGCTTCGGATCGCGTGAAAAGCTTCATGCAGGCGATGGGTATGGAGCGCGGAGAGGCGATTGAGCACCGAATGGTGAGTAATGCCATCGAAAAAGCACAACGTAAGGTCGAGGGCCGTAACTTCGATATTCGTAAGCAATTACTGGAGTACGACGACGTCGCGAATGACCAGCGACAGATTATCTACCGGCAGCGGGATGAACTGTTATCGGATGATGAGATTGAAGACACCATTGCTGCAATCCGCGCCGATGTGGTGAGTGACGCTGTTGATGGATTTGTCCCCCCGATGAGTGTGGAAGAGCAGTGGGACATCCCCGGGCTTGAGAAGCAGCTCGAGGCTGAATTCGGTGTGACACTGCCAGTCAGTCAGTGGCTCGAAGAAGATAACGCTCTTCACGAAGAGACATTACGTGAGCGGATTTTAGCGGCGGTACAGGCTGCTTACGAGGAAAAGGCGCAAGGCGTCGGTCCGGGAATGCGTCAGTTAGAGAAGCAGATCATGCTGCAAGTGCTGGACACGTTGTGGAAAGAGCACCTTCAGGTAATGGATCAACTGCGGCAAGGAATACACTTGCGCGCTTATGCCAATAAGAATCCAAAGCAGGAATACAAGCGAGAGTCGTTTGAGTTGTTTGAGGGTCTGTTGCAGCGCCTAAAATATGAAGTGATTCGTTTTTTGAGTCACGTGCAGGTGCAGCACTCGGACGAGGCGGCGGCGGTTGAACAGCGCCGACGTGAAGCGGCGGCAAAACAAAGTATGGCGTTTGAGCATGCTGAGGCGAATCCAGTGGCCTCTGACCCCTCTGCAGTAGCGCCATCGCAGGCCCCGCCCGCACAGCCGATGACCCGGATGGAACCCAAGGTAGGCCGGAACGATCCTTGCCCCTGTGGTAGCGGTAAAAAGTATAAGCAATGCTGCGGTGCCCTCACCTAATGATGCCGCGTCTGATGGTTATCGTGTGCAATGAGGGGTGCCGATGATTCACTCTGTGGCGGGCTTACGATTAGGCGTTGCACAGGCCGGGATTAAACTGGCCGACTACGATGATCTCGTACTGATCTCGTTGGCTTCTGGCGCGAGTACGTCAGTAGTTTTTACACAGAACGCGTTTCGTGCTGCTCCGGTCTTGATTGCCGCGGAACACAGCCAGTCGAACCAAGGCCATACTGATTGGCTGTTAATCAATACGGGTAATGCCAATGCGGGTACCGGCGAGCTTGGCAAGCGGGTGGCAATTGAGTCCTGCCAAGCGGTGGCGAGTTTAACCGGATCGGCGAGTGACCGGGTCCTGCCGTTTTCGACAGGCGTTATCGGTGAGCCGCTCTCGGCTGAGCTGATCACGCGGGCATTGCCTCGCGCCGTGGAGGACCTCTGCGACAACAATTGGGAGCGCGCTGCCGCTGCGATTTTGACGACGGATACGCGAGCCAAATTGCGAAGTGTCTCGCTCGACCTGGGTGGACAAACCTGTGTGATCACGGGAATGGCCAAAGGCGCTGGGATGATCTGCCCTAATATGGCAACGATGCTGGGCTTTATCGGGACGGATGCTCAGATCGCGCCGGGTTTGCTCGATACGCTGTTGCGAACGGCTGTCGCGGCTAGCTTCAATCGCATTAGTGTCGATGGTGACACGTCCACAAATGATGCGGTCACGCTGTCTGCGACCGGGCAATCGTCTGTGGTGTTGGAGGCAGAGTCACCGACTACAGCACTATTTTTGGACGCGTTGACGACGCTCATGATTGAGTTGGCGCACGATATTGTTCGCGACGGTGAGGGGGCGACTAAGTTTGTTGAGGTGCGTATCGAAGGGGGTGCCTCTGAGGCGGCCTGTGATCAGGTAGCCCGAACGATCGCCCACTCTCCTTTAGTCAAAACCGCCCTGTTTGCCTCAGACCCCAACTGGGGCAGGCTCTTGATGGCCATTGGGCGAGCCGGCGTGGAAAACCTCAATACCAGTGTCATATCAATTTATATCAATGGAGTGTTGATTGCGGAGGAGGGTGCTCGAGCGGCCTCCTATACCGAGGAGGCGGGTCAAGCGGCCATGGCAGATCGCGATTTACTAATCGAGGTGAATCTGAACCAAGGGTCCGCGGCGTCTTCGCTCTGGACCACGGACTTGTCGTATGACTACGTCAAGATCAATGCGGATTATCGGACCTGATTTTGAAGGTGGTCACCGTGGCAGTCGGTATTTTGATAGACCCTCAAGGCCGCGTGCTGATCACACGACGCGCCCCTCAAACCCACCAAGGCGGACTGTGGGAATTTCCTGGCGGTAAAGTTGAGCCCGGCGAGACGATTGTTGACGCACTCGCGCGTGAATTGAAAGAAGAATTGGGAGTGACAGTGCTCATCAGCGAGCCCTTTATGACCTTGGAGCATGATTACGGTGATCAATGCGTGTGCTTAGCGGTTCATCGCGTCACAAGCTGGCGGGGTGAGCCGTCGGGGATGGAAGGACAGCCCCTAGCCTGGGAACAGCCTGCTAATTTGACTGACTGGCCATTTCCCGCCGCGAATCAGCCGATACTGACTAGACTGCTAACCGACTAATGATGCGCCCGCGCCAACAAAGTCTGGTGGAGAGCGTCTGTTCGGTGGTGCAGCGTATCTAGGGACTCGCTGTTATCGATCACAATATCGGCGCGACTCAACCGGGTTTCCCGGTCACATTGTGCGGCCATTATTTTTGTAACCAGCGCTTCATCATTTTGATCACGCGCCATGGTGCGCTCGATCTGTAGCGACTCCGGAACATCGACCACCACTGTGATATCGACCATCTCGGATTGGTTACCCTCGAGCAGGAGCGGTGAGCTCAGCACCACGTAAGGAGAATTGGCGTTTCGCAACTGGGTCGCCAGCTCCTCTCGTATTTTTGGATGAGTGATCGCTTCCAGCACTTTCCGCTTTGACTCGTCCGCAAATACCAGTTGGCGCAATGCGGCTCGGTCGAGCTGGCCATCAGGTAGGAGATACTCGGCGCCAAAGGTGTGCGCGATCTCTGTGAGTGCGGGCATGCCTGGCGCCACGACAAGTCGCGCGACCACGTCGGCGTCGACAATGGTAATGCCCTTTTGAGCCAGCCAGTCGGTGACCGCGGTTTTACCGCTGCCAATACCGCCAGTGATCCCCACACGCAGCATGCTAAGGGCTCATCCACTGTAAATACTGTGCGACAAGGGTGTCGCCACAAAACAAGGCGAGCAGGCCCGCTCCTGCTAAATAGGGACCAAACGGCATCGGCGTGTTGCGCCCTTGACGGGTTAACGCGAGGATCGTGAGACCCAGCAGTGCGCCAACAAGAGATGACAGCAGAATGATGAGGGGAATCGTTTGCCAGCCGAACCACGCGCCCAGCGCGGCCAGCAGCTTAAAGTCACCATAGCCCATGCCTTCTTTACCAGTCACTAACTTGAACGCCCAATAGACGCTCCATAACGCGCCGTAGCCGAGCATGGCCCCGACAACG
Organism: uncultured Halieaceae bacterium; assembly: GCA_913048575.1. Lineage (GTDB taxonomy): Bacteria > Pseudomonadota > Gammaproteobacteria > Pseudomonadales > Halieaceae > Luminiphilus. The sequence continues at coordinate 3,140 of CAJWWJ010000010.1, read as the reverse complement.
GCAGCGGGTAAGGTGGTCCAGACCTGAAATAGATTCACGCCCAACCCCAGCCACAGCAGCGTCAGGGTGAGCGAATCTGGGAGAAGCTGGGTGTCGAGATCGATGCCAGTTAATGCAATCAAAAACGCGATGAGTACGAGTGCACTGAGCGCCTCTGCGCTATACCCAAATTGCCAAGCAGCCGCCGCGAACAATATTCCTGTGACCAGCTCCACCAGTGGATAGCGGATCGATATTGTGGCGTTGCAATCAGCACAGCGTCCGCGCAATACCAACCAACTCAACAGCGGGATGTTGTGCCATGCACGGATGGCAGCGCCGCATTGGGGGCAGGTCGACCTGGGGTGGGCCAAACTGAGTGGGGTATCGGCGGGGATCGGTTGATCCATCAGTTCGCAGCAGTCTTTGTGCCATTGCGATTCCATCATGCGCGGCAGGCGAACAATGACAACATTGAGAAAACTGCCAATGATCAGCCCTAATGCGCCGCAGGTGAGCGACAAAAGAGCAGGATCTGATAAGAAAAGAGGCATGACCTTTACCGCTTTGTGAAAGGCATTTAAATGACCGATCCCAGCATAAAAATGGGGAGATACATCGCAATCATTAGTCCACCCACTAATACGCCGAGCACTGACATAATCAGCGGCTCCATGAGTGAGCTCAGACTGTCTACGGCATTGTCCACGGCGGCCTCATAATGATCAGCAACTTTACTGAGCATATCATCAAGTGATCCTGATTCTTCGCCAATGGCGATCATCTGTAACAGCATGACCGGGAATAAGTTGGTGGATCGAATCGACGCGGTGAGGGCTTGCCCGGCGGTGACATCGTCTCTAATGCGCCTAATACCGCGGGCGTAGACCGCGTTACCCGCCGCACCAGCGGTAGAATCTAAGGCCTCAACCAGTGGCACCCCAGCGGCAAAGGTGGTCGACAGTGTTCGAGAAAAACGAGCAATCACCGCATCGTGGACGATCGTGCCAATAATAGGCAACTTTAGAGACAGTGCGTCGACCCAGTCCGATACGCGTTTATAGCGTTGTTTGGCCTGTGAGAAGAGATAACCGGCTACCGTAAAAGACATGAGTAAGAGCAACCACCAAGCTTGGACCCAGTCTGAGAGTGCGAGTACCAGTAAGGTGAACGCGGGTAGCTCGGAACCAAAGCCCTGAAAGGTCTCGGCAAATTGAGGCACTACTTTAACGAGCAAAATAGCGGTCACCACGATAGCCACGACAATGACCGCCGTCGGGTAGGTGAGGGCCTTTTTAATTTTTGCTTTGAGCGCCTCGGTTTTTTCTTTGTAAGTGGCAACACGATCTAACATGGTTTCTAAGGTGCCCGAATTTTCGCCAGACGCGACCAGACAGCAAAAGAGTTCGTCAAACTGTCGCGGGTGCTTACTCAGTGCATCAGCAATGTTAGTGCCGGAGGCCACGTCAGTGCGTAATTCATTAATGAGTTTGCGCATGCCGTCGTGTTCGGTGCCGTCTGCGACAATCGTAAAGGCCTGAACCATCGGTACCCCTGCTTTCATCATCGTGGCGAGTTGTCGCGTGAAGATGGCGATATCGGCAGGCGTTATCTTTTTTGGCCCAAAAAGGGTGAATTCCTTAGCCTTTTTTCTGACCGTTTTAGTAGTCACGCCCTGTCTCCGCAGCTGCGCGCGTGCCATGGCAGCAGAACTCGCCATTTCTTCGCCCATTGAGGGTTGTCCATTGCGGTCAGTACCACGCCAAACAAATACAATGCTGTCTGTTGTCATCGCTTCTCTCCACTCATGTGGGATGTTAGGTGATTAGTCCGTGGTCACCCGGCTGACTTCTTCTAGGCTGATCAGTCCATCGGCACATTTTTTCAGCGCCGATTGCCTGAGATCGTCAAAGCCCGCCTCGCGCGCCACGCGATCTAGTTCAATAGAGTTCGCACCATCCATAATGGCGGTAGCAAGGGGTTTGGTGATTCGCACCACTTCGTAAATGCCGACCCTCCCTTTGTAACCATCCTTGCATTGGTTACAACCAACGGGTTGTTTGATGGTGGCATTGACGAGTTGTTCGAGTGTGAATCCCATCTCTAAGAGCGCACTCTCAGGCACTGTAGTGTGTGGTTCGGCGCAGTGCTTGCAGAGGCGACGGGCGAGTCGCTGGGCGATGATCAGCGTCACCGACGCGGCAATATTAAAAGCGGGGATGCCCATGTTCAGGAGTCGTGTGACAGTCTCGGCCGCATTATTGGTATGCACGGTCGACATCACTAAGTGCCCGGTTTGAGCCGCTTTGATGGCAATTTCCGCGGTCTGCAGATCACGAATTTCTCCGACCATGATGACGTCCGGGTCCTGGCGGAGAAAGGAGCGCAGGGCCTCGGCAAAGTTGAGCCCCACTTTGGGATTGACCAGCACTTGATTGATGCCTTGCATATTGATTTCCACTGGATCTTCAGCAGTGGAAATATTGCGTTCGGGTTCATTTAGAATATTGAGCCCGGTATAGAGCGACACGGTTTTGCCTGAGCCGGTGGGTCCGGTGACTAAAATCATCCCTTGGGGTCGATGCAGCGCTTCGAGGTAGAGTTGCTTTTGGTCCGCTTCGTAGCCGAGCGCATCGATACCGATTTGCGCCGAGCTGGGATCCAGGATACGCAGCACGATCTTCTCGCCATAGAGGGTGGGTAGGGTATTCACGCGGAAGTCGATCGCGCGTTTCTGAGACAGTTTCATCTGGATGCGGCCATCTTGCGGCACGCGCCGCTCAGAGATGTCCATCTGTGACATCACCTTCAGTCGCGCCGCTAAGCGAGGCGCCAAATTGCGCGGTGGTTTTACCACCTCGCGCAACATACCATCGGTCCGAAACCGCACTCGGTAATCTTTTTCGTAGGGTTCAAAGTGAATATCGGAGGCGCCCTGTTTTACGGCGTCCAACAGGACTTTGTTGACGAACTTGACGATCGGCGTGTCGTCCACAGCGTCGATTACTTCATCGGCATCGTCGAGCGTACTGCCACTGATCTCAAGATCGTATTCACCGTCGTCGCCGAGTGAGGCCATATCGGAATCAAAGCCGCCAGCTTGCTCGGCGAGTTCGTCAATGAGGCGGTTGAGCGCCTGGTCCTCGACCAATACGGCATCG
>CAJWWJ010000009.1 GCA_913048575.1 uncultured Halieaceae bacterium | reverse complement strand
TTCAGCCAGTGCTGACGCTCAACCATATTCAGACCGATATTCCGCAGTATCACTGCGGCGGGATGGGGGCTACCAAAGCCGCGCTTAAAACCCTCCATCGCCGCCATCATGGCGAGATTTTCCGACTTACGCTGGCGTTGATAGCGTTTTAAGGAAACGGGGCTCGACACCGTGAGGCCACCGGCGCAACCCGCCAGGAGTTCTTGCGCCAAAATACGCACGTCTGACAGCCCAAGGTTGATGCCTTGTCCGGCCAATGGATGAATGCTGTGTGCCGCATCAGCAACCAATACTAAGGCGTCGTCCACGTAATCGATCGCGTGACTTTGTTTTAGCGGAAAACTCACGCGGGTTCCCACCGCCTCCGCATGAGGCGCTAATGGACCCAAGGCCTGATTTAAAGCTTCAATAAAAGCGGTATCCGACAGCGCCGCTACCTCTGCATGCTCCTGCGCATCTAGCGACCAAACCAGCGCTACTTTAGAAGGATCGGGCAATGGCAGTAGCGCTAATGGACCCGTACTCAGGAAAGCTTGCCAGCACGTTGCTTGATGCGGCGACGATAGTGCAACTGTGCCAACAATCGCGCTCTGATGATAATCCCAATCCCGAGTGGGCTGCGCTGTCAGCTGACGCACCTTTGAGCGGGCACCGTCAGCCGCGACAACGAGTTGTGCAGAGAGGCGTTGATCTCCGGCACAATCGATAGACCAGCCATCCGGCGTGCGAGACAGGGACTCCAGTGCACTGTGCCAGCGGAGCTCCACGCCGCTGCAAGCCTCTGCGCACTCTAGCAACGCCTGCACCGTTTGTCGGTTCTCAACAATGTGTCCGAGGCAAGATGCGGCGACATCCTCTGCGTTAAAGGTGATTCGGCCGGTGCCGTCAGCATCCCAAACACACATGGCCTGGTAGGGAGCAGTGCGCTCGCTGGGAATCCTCTGCCACACGCCGAGTGACTCGAGAAAACGAATAGACGTGGGTGTCAATGCACTGACTCTTAGATCCCAATCATTTAATGCAACGCCTTCGTTAACTGACTTGGGACGATCAGCACCATCAATCACCACGACATGACAATCACTTTTGCTCAAAGCAATCGCCAAGGACAGCCCGGCAATGCCAGCGCCAACAATTAGCACATCCGCGCTGCGTTCATTGTAGCGATCAGGCATAGCGCCGGCCCGTTCCAACACTGGCGACTTGTTGCCGGATCGCCGGCAGTAAATCTAGCAAGGCAAGTGATGCGTCTCGAGGGACATCCAGTAGCGGTCCTCGGCGATTGAAGAGGATGGCCAACGCATCGGTGCTGTCGACGACAAGGCGCTGCTCATCGGACACTTGATCGAGATAAGTTTTTAAACTCGCACAACAACCGATGGCTGCTGAGCGCTGCTGTGCGTCGGCAATTGCTTGTGCCAACAAGCCGGCTTCTCGCAGGGAGAGATTTAACCCTTGCCCCGCGACAGGGTGCAGCGTGTGCGCTGCATTGCCCACCAAGAGAAAGCCCGCGCGGAACTGCTCCGAGGCCGATAACCGCATCAATGGCCACTGGCTGCGCCGCCCCACGGCCTGAACGCGCCCTAACCGCCAACCAAATGCATCCTGAAAGTGGTTGCGGAAAGCCTCATCGTCCAGATCGCCAAACGTCGTTGCTGTGCTATTGGACACCGACCACACCACGTTATAGCGCTGATCGGCATGACTCAGCGTCTGCAACGGCAACACTGCTAATGGCCCATTTTCGGTAAAGCGCTCAAAAGCACGACCGCTTTGCTGTCCTGGGAAACTCGCATTAAAAACCAATGCGGTATTAGGGGTCGGTCGCTCCAAGACGCTGATACCCAACTGAGCAAACCAATCGGGCGCAACGCCGGCAGCCACTAGGACAAGGTCAGCGGTGATCACTTCACCCTCTTCTGTCTCAATCGCTGGTGTGCCTGCGTCGGTCCGAAGCCCACTGCACCGAACCGGGGATCGAATGGTAATGCCCAACTGCGTGGCACGAGCCAGCAACTGCTGACCGAGCTCATGGTTCTCCACGACATAGCCCAAGGCGGAGACATCAAGTTCGGCGGCCGTCATCACCGTGCTACCAAAATGACCACGATGAGAGACATGGATATCGCGTATCGCGCCAGCGGCGGAACGCAGACCTGACCATATGCCCCAAGATTCCAGCAGTGACACGGAGTGTAAATTGAGCGCAGAGCCCCGCGTATCGAGTGGATTAGGTGACCCCGATCGAAAGGGACTGGCCTCCAACAACACAATGTCTGAATCAGGATTCTCACAGGCGATAGCGATGGCGAACGAGAGCCCCGCTAGCCCCCCACCCAGAATCAGTACCTGCGAATGAGAGGTCATGGCGTCCCTGACATCAGCGCTTCAATCTCGTCGGCATCCGTCGGAACGTCTCCGGTCAATACGTCGCATCCTGTTTCAGTCACCGCGACATCATCCTCTATTCGCACCCCGATGCCACGCCACCGCTTAGCAACACGCGTGTTATCTGGCGCGACGTAAATACCAGGTTCGATGGTCATGACCATCCCCGCTTCTAACTGCCGCCAACGGCCACCCACGCGATAGTCCCCCACGTCGTGAACATCCAGACCCAGCCAATGGCCGGCTCGATGCATATAAAAGTCGCGATACGCCTCTGATTTGATCAAATCGCGCTCCTGGCCTTTCAGTAAACCCAGCTTAATGAGTCCCCGGGTAATCACTCGTACGGTGGCATCGTGGGGCTGGTTCCACGTGTTACCGGGTTTGACCTTGGCAATCGCAGCGTGCTGCGCCGCTAACACGACGTCATAGAGGGCGCGCTGCTCTGGGGAAAAACGGCCACTGACCGGAAAGGTGCGGGTAATGTCAGCCGCATAACCCTCGTATTCGCAGCCGGCGTCAATCAACACCAAATCACCGCCGCGCATGCGCGCGTTGTTTTCCGTGTAATGCAGTACGCAGGCATTAACACCTGAACCCACAATGGAGTTGTAAGCAGGAAAACGTGCACCATGCTCTGCAAAAGTATGCTGAATAGACGCTTCAAGGTGATATTCGTATCGTCCTGCACGACACTCGCGCATGGCACGAATATGCGCTTCAGCGCTGATCTCACCTGCCTTGCGCATAACGCGCAGTTCAGCAGCGGACTTGATCAAGCGCTGCTCATGCAGCAGAAAGGCCAAATCAGTGAAATCGGCAGGAGGCGCCGCGCCGCTCCGCGCAAGGCGTCGGATCTGATTTACCCAACCCATCACCCGCTGATCAAAATGATCATCGTGGCCCATCGAGTAGTAGATCCGATTCGTTCCCTCAATGAGACCGGGAAGAATTTCATCGAGATCATCAATGGGGAAAGCATCATCGAGCCCCAGATACGCTATCGCGCCTTCTGGGCCCAGTCGATAGCCATTCCAAAGCTCCATCTCGGGGTCGCGCTCTCGACAAAACAAGATCACCTGACCCTGCCGGCGACCGGGTAGGAGGACCAACACCGCGTCAGGCTCCTCGAATCCTGTTAAGTAAAAGAGATCGCTATTCTGCCGAAACGGATATTCGGTATCTCGGCTCCGAGTGACCTCCCGCGCACCGGGGATGATCGCAATACTGTTCTTGTCCATCATAGACATCAGTTTTTTACGGCGACGCGTAAACTCAGCTTTGGTGATCTTCAAGATCAGTCTCCTGTAGCGCTTGCGCTTCCATCACGGTGTTAATAGCGGCAAACCTTAAGTATTCGATGATGTCATCCAGTTGTCTCTCAGCCGTTTCAGAATCAGACTCCTCAGTATCGACTTGCGCGATCGCGGCGATATCTTTCAGCGCCTCAGCCGTTAAGCCCGCAACAGGCTGACCCGCTGCTTCACGAATCGTGATTCCTTGTGTGAAACCCGATAAAAACCCCGTACTCCACTCAGAAACGGATAATAAGCGTTCTTCTAAGGCATCATCATCTGGCGGCAACATCGGTTGGAAGGTGTAATCTGCATCCTCAATAGCCGACAAAGTCGCAAGACTCAAGCGGGAAATAAAGTCGACCAAATCCCCTGTCAACTCGACCGCCAATGCTTTTTCCAATGCCGCCACGGTCGACGAAAAATGTTGCTCCGTGCGCGGGCTAAATCCCGCCGCCAACAAACCCACCATACCGCCATGAAGCGCAGACGGGTTAATAGTCAGGCCCGCATTGAAAAGGCTGTCAGCCGCCTCTTCCCAATGAGGCATATCTTCGAATGCCCCCAGTGCGTCGAATAACAAAATAGTGCCGTCCCTAATTGTCGGTAATTGAAACCTGTTTCATCGATGATGACGCAGCGCTACTTCCTGAAAGAGCCCGTCGTCATCTTAGTTGTGTTGCCGTGCATTGACCCAGTGAAACAACGCGCATTATAGTGCTTGCTTCTAACTGACATAGTGTACATGCCGTGGCTGAAAACCTCATACAGGCGCTGGAAACAAAAGTGAACGACCTCATTGAGCTGAGCCGCGAGTTAAACCGAGAAAATCGTGCCTTGAAGCTGCGCACTGCAGAGCTGCAAAAAGAGCGCCGCGAATTATTGGAACGGCAACGTCAAGCCAGCGAACACGTTGAGACCTCTTTGGCCAGATTACGGTCTTTGGATGGCACTGCATGAGCCGCTCTAACACCGTCAGCGTCGATATCCTCGACAAAGAGTATCAAGTCGCTTGCCCCGCTGACGAGGAGTCAGCACTCGCCACCGCCGCTCGTTACCTCGATCAGCACATGCGAGATATCCGCTCCACAGGAAAAGTCATTGGTTTAGAGCGCGTTGCCATCATGGCAGCACTGAATATCAGCCACGAGTTGCTGGCGCTTAAGGGTGGCGAACAATCCACGCAAAACAGTGAAGAACAGCAGCGGCTGTCAGCGCTGAATAGCCAGCTGGACGAGGTGCTCTATCAGTTGCGGCAGCTCGAGATTAACTGAAGCCAAGAATCCGCTATACTCCACCTGGCCTGTTGTATGCGCCAGACGATTTGTCCTCGAGCCGATAATGCAGTACCCGGAGAGCACCTCCGTGGCGGTTGAGCAAGCCTGGTCTAAGCCGGGAAGCCTGAAGCCACGCGGTGGTCACCACCTTGAGCCGCAAGGGTTCAAGGGCCTATTCGTCAGCGGTACCGTGGGTCATTCTAATCGCAAGTGGGGCGTAGCCTCGCCGTGTCGCGCCAGTGCCGCACCCCCGCCACGTCACAGCGTTGCGTCCCCGCAAGCTCCGCCATTCGCACCGCGCGCTTTCGATGACTGACCTCAAGGCAGAGAAAACAGCGTTGCGGCGCGCGCTGCGGAGCACGCGGGATCAGCTGACAGACGAGCAACGACATCTTGCATGCCAACGCGCCCACAAACATCTCAAAGACTGGTCCGTTTGGGAATCAGCAGGCGTCATTGCCAGCTATTTACCACATCAGTCAGAATTCGACCCGTCCGGACTGCTGGCACATAGACGCTCTGGGTCTCAGGTGGCCTGCCCCCGAGTCGTCGGCACCACGCTGAACTTTCATTTGTGGCAAGACGGTGATGCAACCGAGACAACACTAGGCGGCGTTCGTCAACCAGTGGCCTCTGCCACACCCGTCTCAATCGAGACCATTGATCTTTTTATTACGCCACTATTGGGTTGCGGGCGCACCGGCATGAGACTGGGTTACGGAGGAGGGTTTTATGATCGACTCTTTGTCACGGCACGCGGGTTTCGGTTAGGGGTAGGCTTTACGCAACAACACGTCGGCGACTGGCAAGCAGAAGCACACGATAAACCTTTGAACGGCTTCTTGAGTGATTCTGAGCTAGTGCTCTTTCATCCTGGGCACTAGCTTGGCGGCGCCAAAATAAAGCTCAAACGCCCCGCATTTGCCGTCGTATGGGTCCGGCATTCATCCTGTCGTTGGGCGGCCTAAATACTCGCGATAAGCCGGATTATCCGTCTCCTCCCAAAACCGATAACCCAATCGAGACAGTGCTTTTTTGAGTGCAGGACGCTTGCTGGTGGGCACTTGCATGCCCACCAGTATCCGACCAAATGCAGATCCATGGTTCCGGTAATGAAACAAGGAAATATTGAATTCATTCCCCAGCGCACCGAGGAACTGCAGCAAGCTTCCGGGACGCTCTGGAAACTCAACTCGAAACACCATTTCGTCGGCAATTTCAGGAGAAACTCTGCCCCCGATCATATGGCGCAGATGCAGCTTAGCGGTCTCGTTGTCCGTCATATCCAATACCCGATATCCCTTGCGCTCCAGTACTGACTGCAGTGCGAACACCCCCTCGTCATCCGGCGTTACAGTCAGCCCCACAAAGACCCGCGCCTCTCCCGACATTTCGTACCGATAGTTAAATTCCGTAATATTGCGCTTACCAATTGCGCTGCAAAAAGTGCGGAAGGCGCCCGCGCGCTCAGGAATGGTGACGCTCAATATTGCCTCACGACGCTCACCAATTTCAGTGCGCTCAGAGATGTAGCGCAGCCTATCGAAATTAGTATTGGCGCCGCTGACAGTCGCTGCCATCATTTTTCCCGTAATGGCGTGGGATTCAGCAAACTTTTTCATGCCTGCTACCGCCAATGCGCCTGCCGGCTCGGCAATGGCGCGTGTGTCTTCAAAGATATCTTTTACTGCGGCACAGATTTCGTCTGTGGAAACCGTCATCACCTCGTCAACACACTCACGGATCACCCGAAACGTTTCTTTACCCACTTGAGCTACCGCACAACCGTCTGCAAATAAGCCCACTTCACGCAAGGTAACCCGACGACCTTTGTTAAGTGCTGCTTGAGTGCAGGCGGCATCTTCAGGCTCGACACCAATGATCCTCGTATTGGGCCATGTATATCGAAGATAAGCAGCCATACCGGCCAACAAACCGCCTCCGCCGCAACAGATAAAGACATAATCAAGCGGACCAGGCGCTTGTCTCACCAGTTCCATCGCCACCGTGCCCTGACCCGCTATCACATCGGGATCATCGAAAGGATGAATAAAAGTAAGGCCCTGTGTGGCTACCAGCTCAGCTGCGCGAACCGCCGCCTCATCAAACGTGTCGCCGAAGAGTACGACTCTCGCACCGCGAGCACGCACCGCATCAACCTTAATATCGGGGGTGGTCACTGGCATAACAATAGTCGCTTTGATACTGAGTTTTTGTGCAGCCAGCGCGACGCCTTGGGCGTGATTACCGGCCGACGCTGCCACTACACCCGCTTGGCGCGCCGACTCATCGAGCCGACTCATTTTGTTGTAAGCGCCGCGGCATTTGAAAGAAAAGACGGGCTGCAGATCTTCTCTTTTCAGCCAGACCTGATTATTTAATCGCGACGATAACAGCGGCGCTGCATCTAACGGCGTCTCTCGGGCCACGTCGTACACCCGAGCGTTTAGTATTTTCTTGATGTAAGAGTGTGGCATGACCCAGAAGCTTCGCAGAAAAGCTAAGTACTATAGGGGTTTACCACCAACATGGCACGGGCCGTTCTTGGCAAAATGGCCGGTGCCATTGTGGATGAAACGATCTCAGTGTGCGTAACGCACCTGCATGGCATCGAGTGTCATCGGCCGTATTTTAGACGCGTTACCCGCCGCACCAAATGACTCGTAACGGTCGACACAAATTGCTTTCATCGCTTCCTGACTGGCCGCCAGATATTTTCGGGGATCAAACTCCGCCGGATGTGCTGTTAAAAATCGTCGGATAGCGCCCGTTGAAGCCAGCCGAAGATCCGTATCAATATTGACTTTACGGACCCCGTGCTTGATGCCTTCCACTACCTGCTCAATCGGCACACCATACGTCTCTGGAATCTCACCGCCGTTTTCATTGATGATTGCCAGCCAATCTTGCGGCACGGCGGAAGAACCGTGCATGACTAAGTGGGTATTGGGAATACGTGCGTGAATCGCTTTAATGCGATCCATCGCGAGGATATCACCGGTCGGTGGGCGCGTGAATTTATAGGCCCCATGACTGGTGCCACAGGCAATTGCCAGTGCATCCACACCGGTATCAGTCACAAATTGAGCAGCTTCCTCAGGGTCTGTCAGTAGTTGGTCATGGCTTAATATACCGACCGCACCGATGCCATCCTCTTCACCCGCTTCTCCCGTTTCCAGGGACCCAAGACATCCAATTTCGCCTTCTACTGACACACCACAAGCGTGCGCCATTGCAACGACTTGCCTCGTGACACTGGCGTTGTAATCGTAATCCATCGGCGTTTTACCATCCTCCCCCAGGGACCCGTCCATCATCACCGAACTGAAGCCCAGCTGGATCGATCGCTGACAGACACCCGCTGAAGTGCCATGGTCTTGATGCACAACAACTGGAATGTGCGAAAATTCCGTAATGGCCGCCTCCATCAGTGCGCGTAAAAATGGCGCGCCCGCATACTTTCGAGCGCCGGCACTTGCCTGCATGATTACCGGCGAATCCGTTTGATCTGCCGCCTCCATAATGGCGCGCGTTTGCTCGAGGTTGTTCACATTAAAAGCTGGCACGCCATAGCCGCACTCCGCAGCGTGGTCCAGTAATTGCCTTAAGCTGATCAGCGCCATTTCTGTTCTCCTATTTGTCTTTTAGTCTTGCGCGCGTTCGATTAACACTGCCACTGCGGGCAGAATTTTGCCTTCGACATATTCTAAAAACGCGCCGCCACCTGTCGAGATATACGATATGTTATCCGCAACACCAAATTGGTCTATCGCGGCTAACGTGTCACCGCCGCCCGCCAATGAAAAGCTAGCGCTTTCTGCAATCGCACCAGCCAGCACACGAGTGCCTGCCGCAAAGGCCTCTTGTTCAAAAACACCCAGCGGGCCATTCCACAACACCGTCGCCGCACTGTGAATCCGGCTTGCGATCTCAGCCGCCGTACTCGGCCCCACATCGAGGATCATGTCGTCAGCCGTCACATCAGCGGCTAACTTAATCTCAGCATGCTGAGGCGCATCAATACCCGGGGCGACGATGACGTCTATCGGTAATGGGATATCCACCCGGTCCATCAGTTCGCGGGCGGTATCTAAGAGATCCCATTCGCATAGCGATTGGCCGACGGGATAACCGGCAGCGGCCAAGAACGTATTGGCAATGCCACCACCCACAATCAAACTGTCGCAGCGCGCTGCCAGCTCACCCAAAACGGCCAGCTTGGTAGAGACCTTGGAGCCTCCCACCACGGCGATCATCGGTTGTTGCGCGGTGGTTAATGCGCGCTCTAATGCGGTCAACTCAGCGTGGAGCAGTGGACCGGCACAGGCCACTGGCGCATACCGCGCTACCCCATGAGTAGAGGCTTGCGCACGATGTGCCGTTCCGAACGCATCCATCACAAAAATATCGCACAAAGCGGCATAAGCGGCCGCCAAACTATCCTCGTTTGCCCCTTCTCCAGGGTTAAACCGAACGTTCTCCAACAGCACAACATCACCCGGTAGGGGGGCTACCTGACGCCATTCTTTAGCCAGCAAAACGTCACGACCCAGGAGCTCTGCCAAGCGCATTGCGATGGGCGCCAAAGAGGCTTCCTCTCGCCACTCTCCCTCAAGGGGCCGACCTAAATGTGACATCAATATCACTGCCGCACCTTGCTCTAACGCCGCTAAGATGGAGGGAACAGCGGCTCTCAATCGAGCATCATTGGTAATCACGCCATCGCGAAGTGGGACATTAAGATCCTCTCGAATGAGCACGCGCTTCCCTGCAAACTCAAGGTCCGTCATCAATTTCATGGTACGTCTCCTCGCGTGGTAGGGCTTCGGGACGCGATTTTAGCCTGCCAAGCCAGCGCCACATCGATCATACGACTGGCATACGCCCACTCGTTGTCGAACCAGATCAAGATTTTGACCAACCGCCCCGCCGCTACCTGTGTCTGTTTGGCATCCACAATCGCAGAGGCAGCCTCGCCCACAAAATCACAAGACGCCAAGGGTTCAAGCGAGTAATCCAGCACACCCGCTAATGCGCCCTCTGCCGCGGTACGCAGCGCTGCATTAACGTCCTCACTCGTACAAACACGATCCGTCGCCACCGTCAGCTCAATCGCTGACACTTTGGTGGTGGGGACTCTGAGTGCATGGGCCGATAACTTGCCCGACAAATCCGGCAATATGCGTTCAATACCCACTGCCAACCCCGTATCAACAGGAATGATGGATTGCGATGCAGCGCGCGTTTTGCGTAAATCCGTATGGTGGTAAGCATCCAGTACTGGCTGATCATTCATCAGGGAATGAATCGTCGTGATAGTGGCAGCTTCAATACCCACCGCGTGGCTCAGCGTCGCCAAGACAGGAACGACCGCGTTGGTGGTACAAGAAGCGGCCGACACGACTGTCATCTCTGCCGACAACGAATCGCTATTCACGCCATAAACGATGGTCTCATCGACATCCGACTCCGCTGGTTGCGAAAACAGTACGCGTGAAGCACCCGCGTGCAGATGCTGCTCAGCAGTAATGCGGTCGGTAAAGGCACCAGTGCATTCTAATACGAGGTCAATCTGGTGTTGCTGCCAAGGCAATCTGGCGACCTCGGCAACGTGACTCAGCGGCACCGAGCGTTGATCAATGACAAGAGACGATGCCGCTCGCGCGATCGCTCCCGGATACCGTCCATAATTGGAATCGTAGCGTGCGAGATGCACCACCGTATCGGCATCAGCAATTTCATTGATGGCAGCTAGCGTGAGCTTCGCTCGCGCGTCTTCACGGGACGCGTACACCCTCAATAAGGTTCGACCCACTCGACCAAAGCCGTTGATGGCAAAACGCATTGTCAATCGAGAATCACATCCTCGACAGCAGCAACCACGTTGTCTACGGTCAGGCCAAAGTGCTGATACAGCGCCGGAGCAGGAGCGGATTCACCGTAGGTAGACATGCCCACAACACGGCCATCTAGTCCCACGTACTTATACCAAGCATCAGTATGGCCGGCCTCGACGGCTACTCTCGCGAGCACCTCACTGGGTAGAACCGCTTCACGGTATCCCGCCTCCTGAGCATCGAACAGTGCCGTACAAGGCATGGATACGACCCTCACACCCCTCCCGGCAGCCGTCAGCTGCTCGGCCGCCGCAACTGCTAACCCCACCTCTGAACCGGTTGCGATGAGCACAGCGTCTAATGGGCCTTGCTCGGCCACCAGTGTGTAACCGCCACGGTGCGCGCCGGCGACCTGTTCTGCCGTTTTAACCTGAGCAGGCAATGTCTGACGAGAAAACACCAATGCGCTGGGGCCCGACTCCCGCATCAATGATTGCTTCCACGCAATCGCCGATTCAGTAGCGTCACAGGGACGCCAGGTATGCAGATTGGGCGTCGCCCGCAGCGCCGTTAACTGCTCTACGGGTTGGTGAGTGGGGCCATCCTCGCCAAGGCCAATTGAGTCATGGGTGAAAACATAAATGACACGCTTGCCCATTAACGCGGACATACGAATGGCGTTACGCGCATACTCCATAAAAATCAGGAAAGTCGCGCCGTAAGGAATAAAGCCTCCATGCAAAGCAACGCCATTCATAATGGCGGCCATCGCAAATTCTCGCACACCGTAATACACATAATTGCCACTGGCGTCCTCAGCCGAGATGCCTGATGCACCCGACCACAGCGTCAAGTTCGACCCTGCGAGATCTGCTGAGCCACCCAATAGTTCAGGCAAATAGGGCCCGAGTGCATTCAAAGCCTGCTGAGACGCCTTGCGCGAGGCAATATCAGCACCTGCAGCAACGCACTCATCGATATACGCGTCCACTTGCTGCGGAAAATCACGCGGTAATGCGCCGGACAAACGCCGCAGTAGCTCATCCGCCAAATCCGAATGAGCTGCCCGGTACGCATCAAATTGCGCACCCCATTCTGACTCAAACGAAGCGCCCTTTGCTCTCCCATCCCACGCTTCACGAATCGCGTCAGGAATCTCAAAAGGCGCGTACTGCCAGCCGAGCGCCTCGCGTGTCAGCGCTATTTCATCGTCGCCCAGTGGCGCTCCGTGACAGCCCTCGGTGCCCTCCTTATTTGGGCTGCCTTTACCAATAACGGTTTGGCAACAAATCAGCGAAGGTCGATCATGCTCTGCCTTTGCAGCGATAAACGCCGCTTCAATCGCATCAGGATCGTGGCCATCTACAACCGGAATCACATGCCAGCCATAGGCCGCGAAACGCTGCGGCGTATCATCGGTAAACCAACCCTCAACCTCACCGTCAATTGAAATACCGTTGTCGTCGTAAACGGCAATCAGCTTCCCAAGGCCCAACGTTCCCGCCAACGAGCATGCCTCGTGAGAAATCCCTTCCATCAGGCAGCCATCACCCAAGAAAACCCATGTGTGATGGTCCACCACACCGTGCCCCTCTCGGTTAAATTGTGCCGCCAGTGTTTTTTCAGCAATCGCCATACCGACAGCATTTGCCAGCCCCTGACCAAGCGGACCCGTTGTGGTTTCGACACCAGGGGTGTACCCATACTCAGGGTGTCCGGGCGTTTTACTGTGTAACTGCCGAAAGTTTTTTAAGTCGTCAGTTGTCAGGTCGTACCCCGTCAAATGGAGCAACGCATAGATCAACATGGATCCATGGCCATTTGATAAAACAAAGCGATCTCTATTAGGCCATTGTGGGTTAGCCGGGTTATGGCGCAATACTTTATTCCACAGCACCTCGGCAATATCTGCCATACCCATCGGAGCACCAGGGTGGCCGCTGTTGGCGGCCTGTACGGCATCCATTGCTAGGGCACGGATAGCGTTGGCCAATTCTATTTGAGCGGGCATGAAAACTCCGGGATCACAGGGCGAGCCGTATTGTCCGCGATGCCGGCCTGATGGGCAAATATCGCTAATCAACTCGCATCAAACGCCAGTGTCTCTCCGATATCGGGGCCATGCACCCCGTGTCCCATGGAACTTATTGGAGGGGTACGGTATGGGTAAGCCGTGTTAAGGCGTGACTGCCGCTAATGGCTCCCACGGATCAGGTATCGCGAAAGTGGAGACACCAACATAAATTGGCCCTCATTGTCTGAGAGAGGCCCACTAGAGTGAGTAGAATCAAAGCTGTGCGCGTCATCGGGTTTCGCTTCACTTAGCGCATCAACCACTCCGAGTGCCTTTTCACTTGATAATCCCACACGGAAGCCTCTCGCAAAGGCCATCCGTAACGGCTCAAACTACCTCACGACAACGTCGAGCCGGTGACTATTTCGACTCCCGCTGGGGTGCCTAGCAGCAATAGATCAGCTGGCCGGTTGGCAAACAACCCATTACATACGACACCGGCGATCTGATTAATGCGAGTTTCTATCGCTAAAGGATCGCTAATATGCAAACCATGAACATCTAAAATCAAATTGCCATTATCGGTAATGGTCTCTTCACGCCACACGGGTTGCCCACCCAGCTGCACCAGTGCACGCGCGACATAACTCCTCGCCATCGGAATCACCTCAACTGGGAGGGGAAAGGTCCCCAACACGTCGACCCGCTTGCTCGCGTCTGCGATACAGATGAACTCCTCCGACGCAGCGGCGACAATCTTTTCTCGTGTTAATGCCGCGCCACCCCCTTTGATCAACGCCAGCTGCTCATTGGCCTCGTCTGCACCGTCGACATAGACGTCTAGCGGCCCAACACTATTGAGATCCATCACGGGCAGACCGAGCTCCTCTAGCAAAGCAGCCGAGCGTTCTGAGCTGGCAACGGTTGCCTCGATGCGCGACCGGATAGCCGGCAGGGTGCGAATAAAACACTCAGCAGTGGTGCCGGTGCCGATGCCCAATAGCAGTCGGTCGTTATGACGCGCTGCAACGCGCTCCAATGCGGCCTCGGCCACTTGTTCCTTTAACGCTTGTTGATCCACACGTGCTCCCAATAGCGGCTAAGTAATAACCAGTGAACGAGTATAGCCCCGGGAGCGCCTAGCAGGGATCCAGACCGCCAAGTCTGTATTCATCAAAATATTTAGATAAATGGGTAGCGCAGTGGTAGCCTTATCCCATGACCGCCGCTTCAACCATCGTTCCGATCAATCCTCCCAGTCGGACTCCTCGCTTACAAGAACCGCTTCATGCGCTGTTCAGTGCTGCTGGACACCCATTGAGAATGGGTATTTTAAGGGTGCTAAAAGCAGAATCGTTCAGTGTTTCAGAGCTGTGCGATCTGTTTTCGATGCGCCAAAGCGCTTTGAGCCACCACCTCAAAATCTTGGCGGAGGCTAACCTTTTAAGCCGGCGACCTGAGGGAACTGCTACTTTCTACCGTCGGCAATTGCCCGAAGGTCCGCACGAAAGTTTGCGGCAAACCATGTTCGACGATATCGATCAGGAACCCCTCGGACATGACCTGGTATTGGGACTGCAAAGAGTGCAACGCCAACGTGAGGCGCACTCGGCGACTTTTTTTCGTGAGCATGGCGAACAGTTTAAACGTCATCAAGAATCCATCGCATCTTGGGAAGACTACAGCCGCGCAACGCTCCACTTACTCGACAGAGCGGGAGACTTTAGCGGCAACAAAATCCTTGAAGTCGGACCCGGTGACGGGCGCTTGCTCCCCGCGCTGTCAAAACGAGGAGCCGCTGTTGTCGCGCTCGATAATGCTCAAGAAATGCTCGACAGCGCAAAAAAACACGCTAGCGCGTTAGACAATGTTCAATTTTGTTTTGGTGAACCAGCCTCGCTGACGGATCATGCGAGCGCTTTCTCGGCGGCAGTCGTCAACATGGTGCTACACCACGTGCCTGATCCAGAGAGACTCATTTTAGACGTGGCGCGATTGTTGACACCGGGTGGGCATCTCGTTGTGAGCGAACTTTGCCCACACGATCAGGCATGGGCACGCGAACACTGCGGAGATTTATGGTTAGGACTCGATCCAAACGCACTCCACATCTGGGCGGCCGCGGCCGGCCTAGAGCGCAACGCAGAGCTCTTCTTCGGTCAAAGAAACGGCTTTCAAATACAGATCCAACACTTTATCCGACACTAAACCCAACGTTAGGAACACACATTATGAGTGAGTACTCTCTCTTCACGTCTGAGTCAGTCTCAGAGGGACACCCAGATAAAATGGCCGATCAAATTTCGGATGCCATTCTGGATACCTACCTCAGCAAAGATCCCGATGCACGCGTCGCGGTAGAAACGCTGGTGAAAACGGGAATGGTCGTGGTCGCAGGCGAAGTCACCACCGCAGCCAATGTCACCCCAGGTGAACTCGAAACGGTGATTCGACAAACGGTCCTCGATATTGGCTTTAACGCCTCAAAGGTGTGCTTCGATGGCAACACCTGCGCAGTCATTAATGCCATCGGACAGCAGTCGGCGGATATTGCCCTAGGCACCCATGAGGCAGATGAAGCCAGCCAAGGAGCCGGCGACCAAGGACTCATGTTCGGGTTTGCCTCGGACGAGACTGAGGTGTTGATGCCGGCGCCGATCCATTACGCGCATCGACTGGTTGAGAAACAAGCTGAACTTCGTAAATCAGGGGCCCTACCTTGGCTGCGCCCCGACGCAAAAAGCCAAATTACGATGCGATATTCAGCAGACGGCAAACCCGAACGGGTAGAGGCCGTAGTCCTCTCAACGCAGCATGACCCTGACATCTCACAGGCTGATCTTCGCGAAGCAGTTCGCAGGGAGATCATTGAATCGACTCTGCCAGCAGAGTGGCTGCACAGCGATACCCTGTTTCACATCAACCCAACCGGTAATTTTGTGATCGGCGGCCCCCAGGGAGACTGCGGGCTAACCGGACGGAAGATCATTGTCGACACTTATGGGGGCATGGCTCGGCATGGCGGCGGTGCCTTCTCCGGTAAGGACCCCTCTAAGGTGGATCGCTCCGCCGCTTACGCAGGTCGTTATGTAGCGAAAAATATCGTCGCGGCCGGCCTCGCTCGTCGTTGTGAAGTGCAGGTTTCTTATGCCATTGGCGTGGCGGAGCCTACCTCTATCTCAGTCAACACCTTTGGTACCGGCGCAGTGTCGGACGACGCGATCGAGTCGCTGATCCGCGAGCACTTTGATCTGCGACCCAAAGGCCTTATTAATATGCTGAATCTAAAACGCCCCATCTATCGTACTACTGCCGCTTACGGACATTTTGGCCGCACAGGCGACGCCTTCACTTGGGAACAAACTGACCACGCTGAAGCACTTCGTGCGGCTTCAGGACGATAATGAATCAATCGATCAAAAGAGAGACGATGCTATGAACACTGCTGTTGAGCAAACTGTATTTGCTGATTATAAAGTCGCGGACATTCATTTGGCCGACTGGGGCCGACGTGAATTGGAAATTGCCGAGAACGAGATGCCCGCGCTGATAGCGCTGAGGGAGCATTATCGCGATGCGCAGCCACTGGCCGGCGCTAAGATCTTGGGCTGCATTCACATGACGATTCAGACGGGCGTGCTCATTGAGACGCTGGTCGCGCTCGGCGCAGAGGTTCGCTGGTCATCCTGCAATATTTTCTCTACCCAAGATCATGCAGCCGCCGCTATCGCTGCTGCAGGAATTCCAGTTTTTGCCTGGAAAGGAGAAACGGAAGAGGAGTATGAGTGGTGTATCGAGCAAACCATTCTTGCTGACGGTAAACCGTGGGATGCGAATATGGTGCTGGATGATGGTGGCGACCTCACTGGGATGCTGCACGAGCAATACCCTGAAATGTTGGCACGCATTCATGGTGTCACTGAAGAAACCACAACAGGCGTGCATCGTCTCTATGAAATGCTGGCCAATGGCGAACTGAAAGTGCCAGCAGTGAATGTCAATGACGCAGTGACGAAATCGAAGAATGATAATAAATATGGGTGCCGCCATAGCCTAAACGATGCCATCAAACGTGGCCTTGATCACTTACTAGCAGGCAAGCGCGCCCTCGTGATCGGTTATGGTGACGTCGGCAAAGGATCGGCTCAATCACTTCGACAAGAAGGGATGATTGTGCGGGTCACTGAATGCGATCCCATTTGCGCAATGCAAGCCTGCATGGATGGTTTTGAGGTGGTGTCGCCCTTTAACGGCGGTGTCGATGACGGCACAGATGGCAGCGTCAATGCAGATTTGCTCGGCGCCACTGATTTGTTGGTCACTGCCACTGGCAACTACAACGTCTGCACTGCCCCCATGCTGCGCGCGCTCAAATCGACAGCGGTGGTGTGCAATATTGGACACTTTGACAATGAGATTGATACCGCCTACATGCGCGCAGAGTGGCAGTGGGAAGAGATCAAGCCTCAAGTGCATAAGATCATCCGCGACAGTGCCAGTAACGACCACCTTTTGCTCTTGTCAGAAGGCAGACTGGTCAATCTGGGCAATGCCACCGGGCACCCCTCACGCATCATGGACGGCTCTTTCGCGAATCAGGTATTGGCGCAAATTCACCTCTATGAAAAGAAGTTTGCCGACCTACCAGAGGACGCACGCCAAGATGCTATTGCAGTAGAGGTATTGCCAAAGCACCTCGACGAGCAAGTCGCCGCATTGATGGTGCAAGGGTTCGGCGGGGTTATGACGCAACTGACAACAAAGCAGGCGGACTACATTGGTGTTGGCGTCAATGGCCCCTTTAAAGGGGACTCGTATAAGTATTAAGGTAGGGGCCCGGCTCACCAAGGCGCAGGATTGGTTCGCCTTGGTGAGACGCTGTCGTTCTCGCTAATACGGCAAAAATGACCAGGGTCTTTTATGCGAACCCCTAGAATTTTTTCGGACCAACCGCTGCTCGCCGGGGCCGACGTAGTCTTAAACGAGCATGCAGCACAATACCTTGGCAAAGTCCTCCGCGTTCGCGTTGGTGACAATGTCATCTTATTCGATGGGCAGGGGCAGCAAGCCTCGGCAAGCATTAAGGCCATTGCAAAACAATCGATATCGGTATTGCTTGGCGCCGTTAGCACCCCGCAAACTGAATCCTTTCTACAGTGTCACCTAGGGCTGTGCTTGAGTAAGGGTGATCGTTTCGATTGGGCCATTCAGAAAGCAACCGAACTGGGTGTCAGTAGCATCTCGCCACTTTACAGCACTCGCGTCGATTTCACCGTCCCCCCAGAGAGACTGGCAAAGCGGCTCTCCCACTGGCAACAGATTGTCACCAGCGCCTGCGAACAATCAGGGCGGGTCCGTATCCCTACCGTTAATGCGCCCACCTCACTGACAAACTGGGTGTCAGAAACATTGGCAGACGTTAAATTGGTGCTGCATTGTGACGTGAACAGTCCGCCACCGCTTGCAGCCAAACCACAGTCGGTCGCACTGCTCATCGGACCTGAGGGTGGCCTAACCGATGAAGAGGTGGCCACGGCCGAGCGACATCACTTTCAGCCGTGGCAGCTGGGACCGCGCATTCTCAGAACAGAGACCGCACCCGTGGTTGCCCTCTCTGTCATTGGCGCCCAATGGGGCGACATGGCTCAATGATCACTCAACGTGCTTGGCATCTCGACCAAACGTAGCCTGCGTCATCACTTCTGCTCACCCCTTTGATGTCGTGCCCACACCCACTCGAGCCAGCACCCTGCCGCGTTGAGATAATGGCTGGTTCGAGGCGAGTGGAAGCTTTCAAACGCGTGCTGTGCTCGGGGCAATTCCGCATACACCAAAGGCGCCGCTGCAATGGGGCTGAGGTCGGCAACAAATCGCCTGACCTCTTCTACCCAGACCAATGAATCGTGCGTGCCTTGGACAATAAACATCGGCGGTGCGACCTCGGCAACACCCGGGCGATGTATCCAAGAAATCGGCGAACCATCCTCGTAAATAGCGGGCGCCTCCTCACGGGACTGTTGGATAATGCGCTGAGCAATAAATGAATCCATGCTGTCTTGTTGCCGAATGCCATGACGGTTGGTCAAATCCACAACCGGGTACAACGCCAACACGCCTTGAACTCCCGTATCAGAGTGCTCAAAACCCGTCTGCCAATCCGCATGATTCGGGGTTAAACCTGCCAGTAACGACAAATGGCCACCAGCAGAGCCGCCTGTCACCACAATAAAATTGGGGTCGCCGCCATATTCAGCAATGTTGTCCTTTACCCAGGTAATCGCTTTTTTAACATCGACCATTTGCGCGGGAAAAGCCGATCGTGGTGCCAAGCGGTAGTTGATCGACACGCCCACCCAACCCGATTCCACCATGCGATGCAAAAGCGGCTGCGCCTGCTGGGATTTGTGGCCCACCATCCATGCCCCACCATGCACCTGCAACAATACGGGGCGACGTTCACCAGCAGCCACTGGAACATACACGTCTAACAGGCCGCGCTTGCCCGCTTCTTTATAGGGGAGATTGCGAACGTAGCGCACGCCAGGGCGCTTGAACCGAAACGGCCATTGCCACTCTTTGCTATGCAGCTGATTGGTGATCTTAGCGCGCCGAAGAAGGGATATTTCCTCCAAAAAGCCCACGCCTAACGCCATTCGCAATGACCGGCTAAAGGTGGCGCCCGCATCCAATGCGTCTCGCAAAAATACCGCCAGCAACACCCACGTGGCGAGAAAAAACGATAGGCCCCAACTGAAGCCCGCGGTGTCGGTCCCTGCGATCAGCACCCATGCGGCCACAAAAACTACTTGAAGACCGATACACCAGATGGCGAGCTCGCCCGTGATCCATCCGACAAAAAACCAAAACCAAACCGCCCAGCCAATTGCCCGCACCCGCAACACCGCTGTGACCGCGCACAGCAGACTGACACAGGCGACGACGACAAAAAAACCATCCATAATGCAGCAAACCTCAATCAAAAAATGCACAGCTTCGACTGCCCGGGAAGCTTGCGGGGATTCGCTGCGAATCGCAAGATAACAGCTCTCGGCCTAAAAGGATCCAGAAATGAGTCTCAACCTCGGCGTCGTCATGGACCCCATCAGCTCTATCAACTACAAAAAAGATACCACCTTAGGACTGCTTTGGGCGGCGCAAGATCGCGGCTGGTCGTTATTTTATATTGAGCCTGACGGCCTTTACCTTAGCGGCGAGGAACCAATGGCTCGCGCACAATCCCTAACCGTCTATCGGGACGCATCTCAGTGGTATGCGCTGAAAGCGCCACAAGACCTATCGCTAGGTGACCTCGACATTTGCCTGATGCGAAAAGACCCCCCGTTTGATCTTGAATATATTTACGCCACGTATTTGTTGGAGCGAGCGGAACAGCGAGGTACGCTGATCGTCAATCGCTGCCAGAGTCTGAGAGATTGCAACGAAAAGCTGTTTGCCACCGAATTTCCTGATTGCTGCCCACCTCTATTAGTCAGTCGAGATATGGCTAAGCTTCGCGCTTTTCACGGTGAACACGAAGATGTGATTTTTAAGCCGCTAGATGGCATGGGTGGCAGCGCTATATTTCGGGCGCGCAAAGATGATCCTAATCTCAGCGTCATTTTAGAGACACTGACACGCTCAGGCGTTCAAACGATCATGGCACAACGCTATTTGCCGGCTATCAGTGACGGCGACAAACGTATCCTGATGATTAACGGAGAACCCGTCCCTTTCTCCCTTGCCCGAATCCCACTCGCCGGAGAGAGCCGAGGCAATTTGGCAGCGGGCGGTTCTGGTCGAGTGCAGCCCCTATCAGATCATGATCGATGGATAGCAGAGCAGGTGGGGCCCGCTCTTAAGGCCCGGGGACTTTTTTTCGTGGGGCTCGATGTGATTGGCAACTACCTGACTGAAATTAATGTCACCAGCCCAACCTGTCTAAGAGAAATAGAAGCTGAGTCAGGACTTGATATTGCAGGCCAGCTACTCGATGTTGTTCAAGCTGAAGTTGCCAAAAGGCCCTCAACCTGAACGCACTAACCCCATCGCTGATAGACAAGCCGTCACTGTGACGCTTCGTGGTCATTTTTTAATTGCCACGCCGGCCATCGATCGAGGTTTTTTTAACCGCTCGCTCATCTACCTATGCCGTCACGATGAGAATGGTGCAATGGGCATTGTCGTGAATCAGCGGCTCGATATCACCTTCAACGAGATGTTGGAGCATCTCGAAATACCCGCCGATCCTGAGGTCCCTAATTACCCGATCTTAGCGGGAGGGCCGATCAGAAAAGACCACGGATTTGTATTGCACAGCCCGGCGGGGGACTGGCAAGGGGGTCAGACAGTTCACCATGACATTAACCTGACGACCTCGCGCGATATTTTGTGCGCATTGGCAAGGGGTGAAGGACCTCGAGAATGTCTTGTCGCTTTGGGCTACGCAGGATGGGCGGCAGGACAACTCGAAGCAGAGATAGCTGACAATAGCTGGCTGACGGTTGCGGCCGACCGGCAGACGCTATTTCATGCAGCAACGTCAAAAAAACTGGCAGAGGCCGGTCGGATGTTGGGCATTGATGTCGATCTACTCACCGCCGACGCGGGACACGCGTAAGAATGCCAAAGTATGAAACGATCATGGCGATTGATTTTGGACTGCGCAATATCGGCGTCGCAATTGGCAATACGCTGTCCCGCACCGCCGAGCCCCTCACCGTGTTATCGGCAAAGGATGGTGTACCGCACTGGCCATCGATCATCGCGCTGACTGAGGAATGGCGACCGAATCGCTTACTGGTTGGACTCCCCATCAACATGGACGGCTCAGAAAGTGAGCTGAGTCGGCGAGCAGCTAAGTTTTCCCGGCAACTCGAAGGCCGATTAGGGTTGCCCGTTACATTGGTTGACGAGCGGCTATCCAGCCGCGAAGCAAAGGCTGACGCGTTCGCAGAAGGGCATCGCGGCGACTTCGTCACCGACCCTATCGACGACAAAGCGGCGGCCATTATCCTCGTCACTTGGCTCAACGATCAGCCAATGATGCCCTCTGGCTGACGTGCCTTTTCACGCGCGACTTCGGCGCTAATCAGTCTTTTTTGAACCAGCCCTTGCAAACATTGATCCATCGTTTGCATCCCCGTGGATTGCCCCGTTTGGATAGCGGAATACATTTGAGCCACTTTATCTTCTCGGATTAAATTTCGGATCGCCGCAGTACCGCGCATAATCTCGTGTGCCGCAATACGTCCGCCTTGACTGCGCTTGAGCAGAGTTTGAGAGATCACAGCTTGCAAGGATTCTGACAACATCGAGCGCACCATCGCTTTTTCTTCTCCAGGGAAGACATCGACAATACGATCAATTGTTTTTGCAGCTGACGTGGTATGCAACGTGCCAAAAACCAAATGACCGGTCTCAGCGGCGGTCAGCGCCAAACGGATTGTCTCTAGGTCTCGCAGTTCGCCCACCAAAATGATGTCGGGATCTTCACGTAAAGCAGAACGCAGTGCTGCAGAAAAACCCAACGTATCACGATGCACTTCGCGCTGATTAATCAGGGAGCGTTTGCTTTCATGAACAAACTCAATCGGATCCTCAATCGTAAGAATATGGTCGTAGCGGTTTGCATTGACGTAGTCGATCATGGCAGCAAGCGTCGTGGATTTTCCAGAACCTGTCGGACCCGTCACCAGGACTAACCCTCTAGGTAGCATTGAGATGTCGCGGAATGTTTGTCCCATTCCCAACGCCTCCATCGTTAAGACTTCGGACGGGATCGTGCGAAATACCGCACCAGCGCCGCGATTTTGAACAAAAGCGTTGACACGAAAACGCGCCACATCGGAGAGCTCAAAAGAAAAGTCCGTTTCGAGACGCTCTTCAAATTCGTTCCGCTGACGATCATTCATAATGTCGTAAATCAAGGCTTGGACTTCGGTCGGGGTTTGCGGCGGTAAGTTGACCCGCCTAATGTCACCGTCTACCCGGATCATGGGCGGAAGCCCTGCTGAAAGATGCAGATCCGAAGCACCTTGTTGAACCCCAAAAGCGAGTAATTCTGTGATATCCATATCATCGTCTCCAATAGCGTCGAACTAACACATGGCGCATCAATTTCCTTATGATGCAGACATGACACCGACAGACTTGCGTCTTAATATATCAGAAATCAACCGACGTATTCGCGCGGCAGAGTGCGCTGCAGACAGGCCCTCCGGGGCGGTCTCTCTATTGGCGGTCAGTAAAAAAAAATCAGCTGAACTCATCCGCTGGGCGCACCAGGCGGGCCTGACTGATTTTGGTGAAAACTACGCCCAAGAAATGGCCGAAAAAGCCGCTCAACTAGCTGATCTAGGGCTAACGTGGCACTTTATTGGGCCGATTCAAAGCAATAAAACGGGGCTGATTGCCGAGTTTAGTGACTGGGTGCATAGCGTAGATCGGCTCAAAATAGCGCAACGCCTCAGTGATCAACGCCCCCCTGAAAAAGGGCCGTTAAAGGTGCTCCTTCAAGTTAAAACATCGGATGAAGCGAGTAAATCGGGGGTACTGCCTGACGCACTCAAAACGCTGATTGATGCAGTAGAGACGCTGCCCAATCTGCAATTGAAAGGACTAATGACCATTCCAGCGTCCAGTGCCGAACCGGCTGCCCAGCGAGTGCCTTTTCGTCATTTGCGCACCATTCAACAAAGCCTTATCGGCCGCAATCCAGAATTGGCGATATTATCGATGGGAATGTCCAGCGATTTAGAGGCCGCTATTGCTGAAGGATCGAACCTGGTCAGAGTCGGCACAGATATTTTTGGCGCACGGTATAATTAAAGTCGTTCTTCACGGATACTCCTGATCTTATGTCGCCTCAAATCGCATTCCTAGGCGCGGGCAATATGGCCACCGCCATGATCAATGGCCTGTTGGCCAGTGGCTTCTCGCCGTCACAATTGCGCGCTAGCGACCCTAGCGAAGCTGCGTTATCGCGGCTCCAATCACTCGGTCTGTCGCAACTCAACACCTCGCCTCAGCACATTTTTATCGATGCGGATCTGGTGGTAGTGGCAGTCAAACCACAGGTCGCCCCTGATGCCTTGGCGGCGATACGAGACCAAATTGGGCCCAATACCGCCATTCTGTCGATTGCAGCAGGCATTCCTATTGCCTCCCTGCAGGCTGCTGTCGATCCCACCGTTCCGGTTATCCGGTGTATGCCGAACACGCCTGCCATGATAGGCAAGGGAGCCAGTGGGCTGTTCGCAACAGCACAAGCCAGCGACGCACATCGCGCCTTAGCTGAGCAAGTGACTAACGCAGTCGGTATGACGATGTGGGTGCCCTCAGAAGCACTGCTTGATGCCGTGACCGCCGTCTCTGGTAGCGGGCCGGCTTATTTCTTTGCGCTCATAGAGTCCATCATTGCGGCTGGCATTGATCTAGGGCTAGATCAAAAGACCGCGGTAGCGCTAACCCTACAAACCGCTATCGGTGCGGCTGAGCTCGCTGGGCGCTCTGAACTGCCCATCTCAACACTGCGGGAAAATGTCACGAGCCCGGGCGGCACGACAGAACAGGCACTATTAGCCTTACAGTCGCATCATTTCGACGAGATAATCACTCATGCCGTTCAGGCATGTGCTGAACGAGCGAGAACGCTGGGCGAGGAGTTTGGTTGATATGACCGCGGGAACTGAAATGGCGCTTTATCTGATACAAAATCTTGGGGCTTTGGTACTCACCTTGATCGTCTTACGCGGCATGCTGCACGCGTCGCGAGCTAATTTTTACAATCCCATTTCTCAAGTCATTGTCAAAATCACCAACCCGTTTCTCGCGCCGCTGCGCGGCATGCTTCCGGCGAGGGGACGCATTGATTGGGCTGTCTTAGTGATGGCCGTCCTCATTCAGATCTTAATTTTGTTGGGCATCACCTGGGTGCTAGGAGAGCAGTGGAGTGTGCCTAACCCGCTCATATTAGTGGGCTGGGGCATTATTGGTGTACTCGGGTTACTCACCAACCTGACCTTTTTTGTGCTCATCGCCATGATCATCGTCAGCTGGGTAGCGGCCGGCAGTCGGCATCCTGCCATCGAGCTGATCGGACAAATTGCTGACCCCATTATGACTCCTTTTCGCGCGTTGTTGCCCAATATGGGGGGTATCGACTTTTCACCGATTTTGCTTTTTGTCACCATCAACATCGTGCAAATTGGCTTGCGACATGCGGCAGTAGCGCTGTCACTTCCGCCTAACTTGGTCGTTGGATTGTGAACGATGCCAAATAGTGGCGCACACAACAGTGTCGGGCTGGTCAGTCCCTGCCGCGTTCGGTTCGAGACCGCTTTTCAATTAGCCAACGGGTCAGTGCTGGCTGAGCACGAGCTGGTCTACGAAACCTATGGAGAACTCAATGCGGCTGGCGACAATGCGGTGCTCATTTGCCATGCGCTGTCTGGCACGCATCACGCCGCGGGCTTTTATGCTGACGACGGTCAACGTGCCGGATGGTGGGATCTTGCCATAGGCCCCGGCAAGCCCATCGATACACGACGCTTATTTGTCGTGTGCTCCAATAATATAGGCGGGTGTGACGGGTCGACAGGACCCAATACCTTAAACCCCAAAACAGGCAAACCATGGGGCGCCAAGTTCCCCCAGCCGCAGGTACAAGATTGGGTTCGTAGCCAAAAACTGCTGGCAGAATATTTGGGCATATCGCGCTGGGCAGCGGTAATCGGTGGCAGCCTCGGCGGCATGCAAGCGCTACAGTGGGCGATCGACTATCCGGAATGGGTTGAGCATTGTGTGGCACTCGCCGCGGCACCCAAGCTCACCGCTCAGAATATTGCCTTCAATGAAATTGCCCGGCATGCCATCTTATCCGACCCCGATTGGTGCGACGGCGACTACCTGAGCCGCGATACGATACCGAGTCGAGGCGTGGCACTTGCCCGTATGGTCGGCCACCTCACCTATATGTCTGCCGATGGTATGAGCGACCGCTTTGGCCGAGAGCTCAGAGAAGGGAGTTTTACGCCGGAAGCAGAGAGCGAGTGGGTGTTCCAAGTAGAGAGCTACTTGCGGCATCAGGGCACGCGATTTTCAACTCAGTTTGATGCGAATACCTATGTGCTGATGACACGCGCATTGGATCTGTTTGACTTAGCCGTTGGCGATCACGGTGACTTAAAGGCCGCCGTCGACAAAGCACTTGCCGACTTTCTGGTGTTATCTTTCAGTTCCGACTGGCGCTTCCCCCCACACCGCTCCATTGAAATCCGCGATGCCTTAATGGCTGCTGGTAAACCCGTGACCTACGCCAACATAGAAACAGACAACGGCCACGATGGTTTCCTGCTACCCAATCAAACCTATGAGGCGCTGCTAACACAGTGGATGCAACGGGTCGGTCCAGCATGAATCGTCTCGATCTTAATACGGTGTTAGGTTGGGTTCCACGGGGTAGCAAAGTACTTGACTTAGGGTGTGGTGATGGCGCGTTTTTAAAGCGCCTTTGCGAAGAGCGTGGCGCTGTGGGCGTCGGAGTTGATATTGATCCTGACAACCTCGTTTCAGCGGTAAGCAAAGGTCTCGACGTCATTCAGGAAGACATCAACGAAGGCCTAAACTGCTTTACTCGTTACCGTTTTGATGTGGTGATACTCACCCACGCGTTGCAAGAGCTGACGCATCCGCACCTAGCCTTAGAACGTATGGTACATATTGGTGAAGAAGCGATCGTCTCTTTTCCTAATTTTGGGCACTGGCGCTGTCGAACCCACCTCGGGTTAACTGGTCACATGCCTGTCTCTAAGGCAATGCCTCGGAGCTGGTATGACACCCCTAACATTCACTTTTGTACGGTCAAGGATTTTGAAGCACTGTGTTCAGATTTGCGTATCGATATTATAGAGCGGGCAACGGTTGCTGGCGCCGCACAAAAATGGCTTGGAAAATGGTGGCCCAATTTGTTCGCCAGCAGTGCCGTTTACAGAATACGCCGCTCGGCGCGTTAACCCTCGCCTTCGGCCTGAGCGTCATCCCGCTGACGAGTAGCGCTCAACAATCTACGCAATATGGGCCCTTCGAATTACATCACAGTATCGTCTATACGACCTTCCTCACGCCTGATATTGCAGCGGAATATGGGATTACCCGCGGTGCAGACAAAGCCATTCTGACGCTATCGGTTCGCGACACCACATCGGGCGAGATTGCAGGGCGGCCAATGAGTATTGAGGGCAGGACCTGGGATTTGATCACTGGCGGGGCGCTGCGGGTCAAGGAAATTCGGGAGGGTCGTGCCACTTACTATATCGTGCCGTTCGAGTTTTTGGACCGCGAGTATCGATTCTTTGAATTTGAATTTCAGCCCGAGGGCGCCGACACCGTTTATGAGCACACCATGAAAGTGCAACTGTGGCGCCAGGAGTGATCTGTGATCACTGAGACGTCCCCCCAACTCATTATTGCCAGCCATAACGCCGGCAAAATTAAAGAATTCCAGCAGGTACTCGGCACTCACTGGCGGGTACAGCCACAGGCCGACTTTGGCGTGACAGAAGCAGAAGAAACCGGCAGCACCTTTGTCGAAAATGCACTGATTAAGGCAAGGCATGCGTGCTCGCTGACAGGTCATGCTGCATTAGCCGACGACTCGGGACTGGTGGTGCCGGCACTAGACGGGGCCCCGGGCCTTAGATCTGCACGCTATTCAGGCTCAGGTTATGAGGACAACAATACGTTACTGCTCAATAATATGGCGGGGTTACAAGGCGCGAGCAGACACGCGTTTTACATCGCAGTGGTCGTGCTCTTGCGAGATGCGCAAGACCCCACTCCACTCATAGCAGAAGGCCGCTGGCACGGCAGCATCGCCGACGCACCGCGGGGCAAAGGCGGCTTTGGTTACGACCCTATCTTTGTTCCCGAGGGCGGCTCCCTGCACGCAGCGGAACTCTCATCCGCTGAAAAAAACCGCGTGAGCCATCGTGCCAAAGCCATCAACTCTCTACTAGCGCTAGCAAACGATTGATCACACCGAGCGCAATTCCGCTGTCTCTCTACCTGCACTTGCCGTGGTGCACGCAAAAGTGTCCCTACTGCGACTTTAATAGCCACGAAGGGTTTACGCCTGAGTTGCAAGGGCCTTATGTCTCGGCATTACTTCAAGATTTTGATAGTCAGCTGCCAGAGATTGGCGGACGCCTTGTCGAATCCATTTTTATCGGTGGCGGCACCCCCAGTTTGTTCTCTGGGGAGTGGATACAGCGCCTGCTTTCCGGTCTAGCAGAACGCATGCCCTTTGCCCCAGGCGCTGAAATCACCTTGGAGAGTAATCCAGGTAGTGCTGAGCGCGGCCGATACCAATCGTATCTTGAAGCAGGCGTAACTCGACTCAGTATCGGTGTGCAGAGTTTTAGCGATGGCGCGTTGGGCCGACTAGGCCGCATTCATTCGGGTGATGACGCCCGTCAAGCGCTTCATCTGGTGAGTACAGCGGGCTTCCAAAACTGGAACATCGATCTGATGCATGGCTTACCAGGACAGACAGCCGACACTGCGGCGGCTGATCTTTCGGAAGCGCTTGCGCTGAGTGCTGGTCATATTTCGTGGTATCAGTTGACGATTGAGCGCAATACACGATTCTGGACGTCGCAACCCGAGCTGCCCAGCGAAACAACGCTTGAATCGATTCAATCCACCGGAGAGCAACTACTGAGTGATGCCGGCTATCACCAATATGAAGTGTCGGCTTATTGTCGCCCGGGCTACGAGAGTCGGCACAATCTTAATTATTGGGGATTTGGGGATTATGTCGGACTCGGTGCCGGCGCTCACGGCAAGATATCACGCAACGATGGAGAGATTATCCGAACCCAACGGACTCGTAGCCCCGCTGATTATTTGGCATTGATCACGAACGGATCGATGCCAGCGCCACGCGGTAAAATCATCAGTCAGCAAGAACGAGTAGTGGAGTACGTGATGAATGCGTTGCGGCTCAAATCGGGGTCACCCGTCGGTGACTTCACCCAGCGCACTGGCCTGCCTTTACGGCAGCTCGAGCGAGCAGCAGAGCAGGCCCAGTCACGAGGTTGGATACAGCACTTAGACAGTGGGTCCCTCAGAGCGACACCGCTAGGCTATCAATTCCTAGACAGTGTGGTGGCGTCATTTTTATAGCACCGATGCAGTGCGATGATTGCCATCAGCGCTGGCGGTGATACATCAGATCCCATACGCCATGCCCCAGTCGTTCTCCCCGGGCCTCAAATTTCGTTAAGGGGCGATAGTCAGGTCTCGAGACCGCCGCGCGAGTACCGTGAGTGTTGAGCAAAGTAGGCTCTGCCTCTAACACGTCGAACATATGCTCAACATAGGGCGCCCAGTCTGTTGCAAGGTGTAAATAGCCGCCGGGGCGAAGTCGTGCCGATAACTGCCTCACTAGGTCGGTTTGAATCAACCGGCGCTTATGATGCTTTTTTTTATGCCAAGGATCGGGGAAAAACACGTGGAACGCGTCAACCGAATCGGGGGCTAAGCAGTGCGTTAACACGTCAACCGCGTCTTCCGCGTAAACACGAAGATTATCGACTTGCGCCGTCAGCGCCTGAGCCAACAGGCGTCCCACTCCGGGGCGATGGACCTCAATACCAATGAATTGCGTGGTGGCATCGGCCTCGGCCATTTGCAGAAGACTGTCTCCCATGCCAAAACCCACTTCGACGACGCGTCTGCCGGCAAAACCAAAGGTCGCGTCCCAGTCCAGTGCTCCCGCACTCGCCGCGAGCCCTAATTGAGGGAAGCCCTCTTCCCAGCCGCGCTGCTGACTCGGCGTCATGCGCCCAGCGCGCATCACAAAACTGCGAATCCGATTCGCGGCTAAGCGCTCTGGGGATACCACGAGAAGTGAACTGATTGAAAAACTTACGCGACCAGTGCGGTGCGCAGTTTCTTCAATGCATTGGCTTCCAGCTGCCGAATCCGCTCCGCCGACACGTCATATTCTGCGGCCAGTTCATGCAGTGTCGCCTTATCGTCGACCAACCAGCGTCGTTCTAAAATATCTCGGCTACGGCCATCGAGATCCGTTAACGCCACATGAAGCCGAGCCGAGCCGTCCTCAGCAAGCTCTGCAGCCTCAACGAGCTGGCCAGGGTCCGCTTGTTCGTCTTTCAGAAAATGTTGCGGGGCCTGCCACGTATCCTCATCATCACTGTCTGTTGGCGCATCAAATGCCACATCACGACTGGTTAGACGACCTTCCATGCGCGTGACTTCGGTCACATCAACCCCTAAATCAGCCGCAATCGCTCGCGTTTCCTCAGCAGAGAGCCAATCAAGGGTTTTCTTCTGGCTGCGCAGATTGAAAAATAACTTACGCTGAGCCTTGGTCGTTGCCACCTTGACGA
>CAJWWJ010000008.1 GCA_913048575.1 uncultured Halieaceae bacterium | reverse complement strand
CTCAATATGACACTCAGCCCGCACGATCGACACCAAATGCTGAGGCAGCTTGCTATCACCTTCCAATTGATCCAACAACGCTAATGCGCGTTGTCGCTGCCCGTGCCGATGTGTTGCGAGCACCGCAAAAAGAGATTGTAATAAACCACGTTGATCCGCCGCTAAACTCTTTCGCAACGACTTCTCAGCGACCTCCCACCGACCTTCAAAAAAAGCCACCAGTCCTTTTTCAGCGTACTGCTGAGCACCCCGTTCAAAGCGGCCTCCCAGCCAACGAGTCAGAGCCGCCGGCATGTGCAATGTCGAGCTCAGTGCGCGCTGCAGTAGCCACACCAAACCCATACTGATGCAAAGCGTTCCCAGCGCAAGCCATACCGATGTCTCAACCTGCCAGCTCCCCCACGCCACTAATACATAACCGGCATCGCTCGCCACACCGTTGACTAATGCAGCACCTGATACCAATAACAGCACTAAATACACGCTAAAACGTGCCATCACTGAGATCCCGTTGGTCCGGCGAGACGCGCTATCGCTGTCTCCAGCCGACTACGAGTGGGCGCAAGGTCAGGCAGCTTAGGCGCGATGTTTTCGCCCGCCATCGCCTCAATATCAAGCATCATGCTAGCGACACGATCCGGATCTTGATCGGTAAATAACTCAACAAAACGCGTTGCACGCTGCAAAGCACTTTCAAATAAAGACTGGTTCGCGGACAACATCGCGATTTGCGCCTGCTCGAGCAGCATCCGCATATTTTGTCGAGCCAATGAGGCCCATTCTGGCGTCATCAGCTGCGCAATGTCGTCACTGCGTCGACGTATCACAAGATGATCTGATAACGTTGTTAAGGCGGCTCGCCACCCCGCTGCAGCACGATCCCACAAGCCCGATGGAAGCGGTTCAGCCTCTTCGCTAACAATGGGTATGTCATAAGCAAGCTGCAACTGATCAGCTTGATCAATCAAACCCGACAACCGCGCATACAATCCCACTTGATCTACCTTGGGTAGTGCCGCCAGCGCGGCGCGATCTCGCGCAATATCGGCGCGAACGCCCTCTAGTGTTGGCTCACCGGTATCGCGCAATAATGCATCGGCCTGTGTGAGTAAATTGATGGCTGCCGCCACATCCCGTGCAATCAGCAGCCGTTGGGCTGCCAAGCGGATGAGGAAAATTGCCTCCTGACCCAACCACGCCCGCCTATCGACCTCCAGTAAACGGTCGACCTGGCCCTCTAAGCGGCCCATTCGATCTGCAAACTGACGCTCGGAGGCAGCGTGCTCGACGCGCTGCCGCGTTTCGCTGGTGGTGAGTTTGCGCTCCCACTCCTGCCTTCCCACCGCAATAGCGGTTTGCACGTCCTCCTCAACCCTCTTAAGCAGCTGGCCCTGCCTGTCAACGGCCTGCTGCTCCTGCAACGAGATGTCTGCGACCTGCTGTTCGATCTGCGCCAAACGCTGCCATTGATCGTTGAGCCAAGGCCAGCCAAACGCATACATCACAGCGCCCAGTGCGGCCAACAGCATTGTGGTCATCAACAAAGTCACCAGGCCCCCACGAGCGCCTGACGCAGACTTCGCCACCGGCTGGGGGGTTAGCGCGGGTGAATCAACTGTCTTTTCCGTCATGGGCTCGTCTCGTGCGTCAGTTGTTGATGCAAACTCGCTATCACGGCCTCATCGCTGGCATTATCGGAGCACAAAACGGTATGCCAACCCAACTCCGTGGCCAATACTGCAATGCGTTTGGAGGGCACGATCACAGGATGTTGCAAGAGATCCAGTCGAGACGCCTCGTTGATTAACACCACTAAACGCGACAAAACCTCTCCGCTACTGGCCTGAAATACCCAAGGTCGCCCAGCCGCTGATAGCGGGCTTAAGTCAACTGAGGGCCAGCAACGGCGGTAGCAGGACCATTCATTGACGGCGACACCCCGCCTTCTCAACTCACTCGCCAATAACGCCCGTCCGCCCTCCCCTTTCACGATAAGGGCCTGTTCCAGCGCGCCTGCCGACAGTGCTGGCAAAGCCAATAGTCCCTCGGTGTCGGCTTGGTCGGGGGCAATCGCTTCGAAACCGGCTGCTTGCAATGCCAATTGTGTCTGCTGCCCGACGGCGATCAACACCGAGCTTTCTCGCTGCGATAAATCACTCGCAATGTGAGGGAGCCCGTACTGGACCGCGTTAGCGCTGATGAAAATACACACGGCCCCTTCGGTCAAATCGGGTACCGGCGAGCGCTCACTGTCTGCGATGGGCTGCACGGTCATGAGTGGCATGACCAACGACTCAAAACCTTGCCGTGACAGTGCCCGCGCTAGCCTTTGGCTGTGCGCCTCGGGCCGAGTCAGTACGACTGTCCTCATCCCCTCGCGGCGCGAATAAGATCCTCAGCACCCTGAGCCAAGAGCATGTCGGCGACGCCCTGTCCCAGCGCTTCCGGATCATCACCCCGCGCCTCTGCCTCCAGTAGTGTCGTACCATCGGTTGCGCCCACTCGAGCGCGCAACCACAAGGTATCGCCCTCTAATTCTGCGTAGGCAGCGATGGGCACATCACACCCTCCATCCAGTCTGCGGACAACCGCTCGCTCGGCCAACACTCGGGTTGCCGTGGGCGCATGGTGTAACGGCGCCAGCAAGTTTCTGATGCGTTCATCCGAGGCTCTATATTCTATGCCGACAGCGCCTTGCCCCGCAGCGGGGAGAGAAAGTTCAGGTTCAATCGAGCAACCAATACGCGCCTCGAATCCGAGTCTAATCAGGCCGGCACAAGCAAGCATGATGGCATCGAACTCACCGGCCTCTAACTTGGCCAGCCGCGTATTCACGTTGCCGCGCAAGAACCCGATTTCCAGATCAGGTCGATGGCGATTAATTTGGCAACTACGGCGAAGACTTGAGGTTCCCAGCCGGCCCCCTTTGGGTAGATCTTCAAAACAGGAGACACCGACAAGCGCATCGCGAGGATCCTCTCGCTCGCAAATCACGCCGAGTGTGAGTTCATCTGGCATTACCATGGGCACATCTTTCATTGAATGCACAGCAATATCAGCACGACCGTCGAGCAGCGCCGTTTCGAGTTCTTTGACAAACAACCCCTTGCCACCCACTTTAAATAACGGTTGGTCTAACAATTGATCTCCGCGGGAGGTCATTCCCAACAATTGAACCTCAAGGCCCGAGTGCACCGCCTCGAGGCGAGATTTAACATACTCCGCCTGCCACAACGCCAGGGGGCTCTCTCGGGTAGCAATCACGATACGTTCTGACACGTTACCTCCTCTTTTTCTCGCCATCAGTTTAGCACGAGGCGACATTTCACCGCTCTGAAACCGGGCGGAAGTGGTGGATCCACTGGTAGACTTTCATTTCGACACCAACTGAAATGACGATGCATCATGAGTGACGAAAAATCAAAAGTCGGACAGGAGCTATGGGGCGGCAGATTTAGCGAGCCGACCGACCGTTTTGTTCAGCGATTCACTGCCTCAGAAGCCTTCGATCGAGAGCTGGCCAGCTATGACATTGCCGGGTCGCGTGCGCACGCCAGCATGTTAGAAGCCGTTGGTGTGCTGACAGCCGCTGAAAATACCGCGATCCAAGAAGGGTTAGCGCGCGTGCTCGCCGAAATCGAAGCGGGTGCGTTTCAGTGGTCCGTCGAGCGAGAAGACGTTCATATGAACATTGAGGCACGCCTGACCGAATTAATTGGCGATGTCGGTAAAAAATTGCACACCGGGCGCTCCCGCAACGATCAAGTGGCGACCGATATGAGGCTCTATCTGCGCACTGAAATCGATATCATTTGCGGGCAGCTCACCCGTCTCCAATCCGGCATTGTCGGACTGGCTGCGCAACATACCGAGACCGTCATGCCAGGCTTCACCCACCTTCAGGTGGCGCAACCTGTCACTTTTGGCCACCACCTCATGGCGTGGTACGAAATGCTGGATCGTGATCACGGCCGACTACTGGATTGTCGACAGCGACTAAATCAATCACCGCTGGGTGCCGCTGCATTAGCAGGCACAACCTTTCCGATTGACAGGGAGCAGACAGCCATCGCATTAGGTTTTACAGGGCCGACCAACAACTCACTCGACAGCGTCGCCGATCGAGACTTTGCGATCGAGTTCTGCGCCGCTGCGGCGCTGATACTCAGTCACCTTTCGCGGATGTCTGAAGAGCTCATTTTGTGGGCATCTGCGCAGTTCGGCTTTATCAGTCTGCCCGACCGTTTCTGTACCGGGTCATCCATCATGCCGCAGAAAAAAAATCCCGATGTACCTGAGCTGGTGCGCGGTAAATCGGGACGAACCACCGGTAATCTTGTCGCCTTACTGACACTGATGAAGGCGCAGCCGCTGGCATACAACAAAGATAACCAGGAAGACAAAGAAGCGCTATTTGACAGCGTCAACACGCTCAACGACTGTCTCAAAGCATTCGCAGACATGGTGCCTGCGATCGAAGCGCACCCTGCGGCGATGCGCAATGCGGCGCTGAAGGGCTTTGCGACTGCGACTGATTTGGCCGATTACCTGGTGCGTGCCGGCGTGGCCTTTCGCGATGCCCATGAAGTGGTCGGTAAAGCAGTTGCTCACTGCATTGATGCGGAGTGCGATCTGGCAGACTGTTCGCTGGAGACCCTGAAAATATTTCATGCTGGTATCGAACAGGATGTCTATCAGGTCCTCACACTGGAAGGTTCGATAGCGGCCCGAGATCATATTGGGGGAACTGCACCGAACCAAGTGCGGGCAGCGATCGCATTGGCGCAAACAAAACTGAATCGCTAAGGGCTCGCGACATAACGCGCTGTCAGCATAAACGTAATATCGGGCGCTGACTCGACCACCAGGTCTTCGCTAAACCCCAAGTCCCACGTCCATTTTGGTGAGACATGCCAACGCAGCGCCATACTCAATATCCCTGCGGGCCGGGTCAGGGCATTCAAATTGCCATCGCCCAATGCACTATGCGCATCAATTTGCGCCAATAGTGACCACTTGTCTCGAAACGGCCACGCTAGCGATACGCCGCCAAACCACAGTGAACGCTTTTGATTTAGGTCCATCAGGTCACTGACGCCAGCGCGAGTCATCCCGATTTGCCCATGCCAGACAAGCGGCACGCGGCCTGAATAATCTCCCGATACCCGCGCTAGCGCCCAGTAATCCGTGGCCCCGCTACCCAGCCAATCGGCTTCTTCTCCGGTAGCTGTTTTCATGCCGACGCTCAGTGCCACCTGAGGCCCTTCTTTCAGACTCATGTTGCGACTCAGTGCCACTTGCACGTCGCCCAAACCCGACACCCTGTTGTTGAGTGCCGCTTCATGGCGGGGTTGATGTAAACGATACTGAAGCTCGTTGACGGGATAGTCTTCCCGATTTCCATTTGGCAGACCCAGAAAGGCATGCCAGTCGGAAATAAGTGGATCCATGAAGCCGCGCGAGTGTTGCACCCAAGGAAGGGTCACCTCGATATCCCAATGGGGATTAAAGCCGTAACGCAGTGACGCAGACAATACATCGGTCTGCCCATCCAGCATCAATGACTCATCGCCAGATTCCTCAACGGTAAAATGATTCGAAAGCGATTGCGACACCGTGACAATTGAACCCAGTTGCACATCGGCATGACGCTGGGTGGGTAACCCTCTTAACGCCGCCAGCGGCGAGAGATTGCTGATCATAATCGGGGCATCGTTAGCTGCCACAGTCACTACTGGCGCCATCAGTAAAGCGCCACTGAGCAAGCTAATGATCCGAATGAGCATGCGCCTACCAGTCGAGCGTGAGGCCAACATGTTGCGCCAACTCTGACACCAATACCTGATGAAACGACTCGTCGGTTTTCGTATCGCGCCACATTTCCTGAACGTCGTCCCACTGATAGTGGAACCCCCCCCCTGGCGTTGCAAGCCAGAGCTGTTCAGTAGGTGGCTGCCGACTGAAGACAAACACCACGCCATTGCCAAAAGTGACGTTAATCACACCCTCGGCGGTGCGGATATCGAGATCATCGGGCAGTTCCTCTAGTCCGGTTTCTACCTGCTCAAAAATAGCTTCGATCCGTTCAAAGTACGTATTACCTGCCATGTGTCGATTCCTTATGCCGTCATTGCGCGACTATTACCCTTCGGCATTATCGCCATTGGTCGGTGAGCACTTTCACTCACTGTTATACTGTGAGTTTTATCGAGGTCAAACTGTGAAGGCCACTATTATCGCACTGATCTTAATCTGTGCTGCCGGCTGTGGACAGCAGGGACCGCTGCGTCCTGCTGACGCAGAAACCGCTGAAGCGACGGCGACCTAATGGCTCCCTTTTCACGACATGATGGCACCCTGTACTGCGAAGATGCCTCGCTCGAGGCGATTGCCGCAACCTATGGCACCCCCACTTACCTTTACTCTCGCTCAGCAATCGAAACCGCCTTCCTAGACTATCAATCGGCGCTATCCGATATCCCCCATCTCATTTGCTACGCGGTAAAGGCCAATTCTAACCTTGCCATCCTCAATGTGTTGGCGCAGTTAGGCGCAGGATTTGATGTGGTGAGTCTGGGTGAACTAGAGAGAGTTGTCGTAGCAGGCGGTGACCCCAGTAAGGTCGTTTTCTCTGGCGTGGGCAAGACAACCACCGAGATGCAGCGCGCGCTCGATCTAAACATCAGATGCTTCAATATCGAATCTGAGGCAGAACTCTTATCCTTAGCCGAACTCGCCAATGGCGCCGGCTGCGTTGCACCCATTTCGATCCGGGTGAATCCTGACGTCGATGCAGGCACTCATCCTTACATTTCCACCGGCCTGCGGGAAAATAAATTCGGTGTAGATGTTGCGCTCGCGCGCCAGCTCTATCAAATAGCCGACGAGCATACGGCGCTGAATCCGGTGGGCGTGGATTGCCATATCGGGAGTCAAATAGAGGAGACAGCCCCTTTTGTTGAATCGCTAGAGTGTTTGCTGGATCTCGTTCATGATCTACGTACCATCGGCATCCGGCTCCAACATATTGATCTTGGGGGAGGATTAGGGGTCAATTACCAGGCAGAAACGCCCCCCTCTATCCATGACTATGTCGCTGTGTTGAAAGAACGATTACAGGATCAAGCGCTAGAACTGGTGTTGGAGCCGGGTCGTTCCATCGTGGCTGAGGCCGGCGCGCTAATTACTGAAGTGCTCTACCTTAAACCCACTGCCGACAAGCACTTTGCGATCGTTGACGCTGCGATGAACGATTTACTGCGCCCCGCTTTGTACAGCGCCTGGCAGGACATACAGCCAGTGACACTTCAGGACGGTGAATCCCATGTTTGGGACGTGGTAGGACCCATTTGTGAGACCGGCGACTTTTTAGGGAAAAATAGGGCCATGGTGCTATCGCAAGGTGATCTCCTCTCCATCATGGGTGCAGGCGCCTATGGGTTTGGTATGGCCTCTAACTACAATAGCCGGCCGCGTGTTGCCGAGGTGATGGTGCAAGGGGAGACCACACACCTGATTGGCAAAAGAGAAAACCTATCTGAATTGTGGCAGCGAGAGGTGATTCCCTCGGGTGAAACGTCGTGATGCTGGCCTTTACAAAAATGCAGGGTGCTGGGAATGACTTTGTCGTCATTGACGGTGTGACACAGGCTGTTGATCTCACTGCTGCGCAGCTAAGACGCATTGCCGATCGTCATCGGGGCATTGGTTGCGATCAGATTCTGATTATTACGCCTCCCGATGAGCCCGACGCAGACTTTCGGTATACCATTTTTAATGCAGATGGCTCGCGTGCTGGGCAATGTGGAAACGGGGCTCGCTGTGTCGGCCGCTTCCTGAGAGAGCAGCGGCTCACGCGCAAGCGAGAGGTCAGACTGATCACTGACGGTGAACCGATCTTACTCTCCATCAGCGAAGACAACCGCGTCACCGCCGGACTCGCCCCTCCCCGTTTTCTCCCCTCCGAGATCCCTTTCTCTGCCGCCGCCGTAGCTCAGCAATACGTGATTGATGTTCAAGGACAACAGCTGTCTGTTGGCGCCGTCTCAATGGGCAACCCGCATGTTGTATTAGTCGTCGATGACTGCCGCGGCGCGCCAGTCAGTACTTTAGGACCGCTGCTGGAGAGTCACGCTGACTTCCCTGATAAGGCCAATGTTGGCTTTATGCAGATCGTCTCGCGTGAAGAGATACAGCTGCGCGTCTTTGAGCGGGGTGTGGGCGAAACAGAAGCTTGTGGGTCGGGGGCTTGCGCCGCAGTCGCGCATGGCGCGCAACTGGGCCTTTTAGACCCCGACGTTACGGTTCACCTACCGGGTGGCAAACTCACCGTGTCTTGGCAAGGCGCTCAAGAGCGGGTCTGGCTAGGGGGCCCCGCAACGACGGTCTTCAATGGCACGATATCCCTGCGAAACTAACGACACTGCAATGCAGCATCCCACAGTGTTCTACCTGAGATAAAAGTGATGACTGAGACAATGAATCCAGATGATGTCGAAACCTTCTTACGAGACCACCCCGATTTTTTACAAAATAGACCTGCCCTATTGGCCGCGTTGAACTTGCCCCACGGCGGCCAAGGTGCAGTTTCGCTGGTAGAACGGCAGGTAGCGGTCTTACGAGAGCGCTCTATCACATCGCGGCAAAAACTCGCAGAGCTCTCGGATATCGGGAAGGAAAATGAGCGGCTACTCAAAGCAACTCGGGATACTATTTTGGCGCTACTGTCGGCCGAGACAAAAGCCGATGTTGAGACAATTTGGCAGCAGCAGGTCGTCAATGCGTTTGCTGCAGAGCTTGGCTCCCTCGTTTGGTTTGACCCTGACAAGCAGGACGATCCAAGGCAATCGGTCGCTCAAAAGTTATTAGCGGGAGGAGATACTGTTTCGGGGGTTTTGCGGCCCGAGGAAATGGCTGTGCTGTTTCCGTCGGTGACTTGCGAGGGATCGGTTGCCATGTCCTGTATTCGTCGGCAACAAGGGATCGTGGGCATCATTGCCGTTGGCGCGACGAATACCCAGCGGTATCAGGCAGAGGATGGAACGCTGTTCCTTGATTACCTTGCTGAGGTAATCGGACAGCTCCCTGTATGGTCGTAACAAGCTCATTGCAGCGCGCCCGCACGGCCAACGCCTCACCCCAGGCCGACAAATGACCGCGTCCGTCCGCCTCATCACCTTCGACCTTGACGACACGCTGTGGGACGTCAAACCCGCTTTATTGGCAGCTGATGCAGCGCAGTGGCGCTACCTGACCGCGCGATTTCCCAAGGAACCCCTGCGCGAGCTGGCAGATCAACAAGCGGGCACGCTACGAGCCGAAATACTGGCCGAGCAACCGATGCTCGC
Organism: uncultured Halieaceae bacterium; assembly: GCA_913048575.1. GTDB lineage: Bacteria > Pseudomonadota > Gammaproteobacteria > Pseudomonadales > Halieaceae > Luminiphilus. Next base: position 21,085 of record CAJWWJ010000008.1, on the reverse strand, counting down.
CCACCATATCAGCCAATTCCGTGAAACTTTTATCTATCGACTATTGGTACGCAGTGGCCAGTCAAAGACAACCGCTGCTGAAGCGGCATCTGAAGCGTTCGCGGCCTTTTATGCCGAACGGCATAAAGTGGCGCTATTCGAGGATGCCGCCACTGCGCTCAGCACGCTAAGCCAAGACTACCTACTCGGCGCGCTAACCAATGGCAATGCTGACGTCCGTAAAACCCCGATCGCCAGCTACTTCAGGTACGCTTGGCGTGCAGAGGAATTTGGGATCAGCAAACCCGATACCCTGCTCTTTCACCGCGTTTTCGAGCAGGCGGGTGTTGCAGCCAACGAGGTCATTCATGTGGGGGACTGCCACAACAATGATGTAGCAGGCGCGGTAGCCGCTGGGGCAAAGGCCGTCTGGTTCAGCCCTGACGGCGGCACCAGTGACATAGCGGATGCTATCGTGACGCGCCTAGCGGATTTGCCAAGTGCTATTGAGGCGCTGGCACGCACGAACCCACTCTAAGACAAGTCTGTTAGATCGCCTCGACGCCGGTTTCACCGGTCCGAATCCGGACTACCTGCTCGAGTGGCGCGACAAAAATCTTGCCGTCACCAATTTTTCCGGTGCTAGATGAGGCAATAATCGCTTCTACAATAGCTTCCACCTGATCATCTGGCGAAGCAATTTCAAGCTTCAGCTTCGGCAAGAAATCAACCACATATTCAGCGCCTCGATACAGTTCAGTGTGCCCGCGTTGGCGTCCGAATCCTTTCACCTCTGTCACCGTCACACCCTGCACACCAATATCGGCTAAGGCGGCACGCACATCATCCATCTTGAATGGCTTGATAATGGCTGTCACTAATTTCATGGCGATGCCTCAGTTAGAAGAAGCGATATTATGAAGCCCCTAGCAGTTTTCGCAATGCCTAAGGACTGGAATAAAATGCTGAGCTCAGGAGAGGCTAGCGACAAGAGCTAAAAAAGGTGCTTAAAAACAGTCTAAAAAGCGGCAAAAAAAAGGGCTCCGAAGAGCCCAAGCTGTCATAAGAAGACGGGGTAGTCATCGTTTGCCAGCAAACTCTGGATAGGCCTCCATACCACATTCACTCAAATCGGAACCTTCGTACTCCTCCTCCTCAGAGACACGCAGCCCCATCACTAACTTAATGACAGAGAAGGTGACCAAGGACGCCACGAACACCCAACCGAAAATAGTCAGGGCGCCAATGATCTGACCCGAGAAGCTGGCACCGTCATTGGTCAATGGAACAAGCAAAAGACCAAGCAGTCCGACGACGCCGTGTACCGAAATCGCCCCAACCGGATCATCAATCTTCAGCTTATCCAGCGTAGTGATTGAGAAGACCACCAATGCACCACCCACGGCGCCGAAAATACTCGCCTGCAATGCAGAGGGGGTATCAGGACCGGCAGTAATCGCCACTAAACCCGCTAGGCATCCGTTAAGTGCCATCGTTAAATCGGCTTTGCCGAAAAGCGTTTTCGCCACCAACAGCGCTGCTATACACCCGCCTGCTGCGGCAAGGTTAGTGTTCATGAAGACCACGGCAACCGCATTAGCGCTGTCGACCGAGGCGGTAGCCAGCACCGAACCGCCGTTGAAACCAAACCAGCCTAACCAGAGGATGAATGTACCCAACGTCGCCAACGGTAAGTTGGCGCCCGGAATCGCGTTGACTTCCCCGTTTGCCCCATACTTACCCTTCCGAGCACCCACTAGAATGACCCCTGCTAATGCGGCTGCTGCACCCGCCATATGAACAATGCCGCTTCCCGCAAAGTCGAGGAACCCTAGGTCACCCAGCGTGTACAGGCCAAAAACAGCATTACCGCCCCAGGTCCAACTCCCTTCCATGGGGTAAATGAAACCCGTCATCACGACGGCAAAAGCCAAAAAGGCGAACAGCTTCATCCGCTCGGCGACGGCGCCGGACACAATAGACATCGCGGTGGCGACAAAGACGACCTGAAAAAAGAAGTCCGCAGAGGGGGCATAGGTAGCGGAGCCCTCTCCTTCAGTGACACCTGAACCCGTGATCGTACTCAGTAGCACATCGCCGCCGTACATGATGCTGTAGCCGCACACCATGTACATGAGGCATGCGACCGCAAACAATGCGACGTTTTTGGTTAAAATTTCGACCGTGTTTTTACTTCTGACTAATCCTGCCTCAAGCATGGCAAAGCCGGCAGCCATCCACATGACCAGGGCGCCACACACGAGAAAGTAGAACGTGTCCAGCGCGTACTGCAACTGAAAAATTTCGTTTTCCATGACAATGTTCTCCAAAACTCAGATTTACAGTGCTTCTTCGCCGGTCTCGCCGGTTCGAATGCGGGTGACTTGTTCGAGGCTCGAGACAAAGATCTTGCCGTCCCCAATTTTGCCGGTCTGCGCGGCTTTCAAAATCGTATCGATCGCCTGGTCGACCATGCCATCGGCAATGGCAAGATCGATTTTCACTTTGGGTAAAAAATCGACCACGTACTCTGCTCCTCGATACAACTCGGTGTGCCCCTTCTGGCGACCGAAGCCTTTGACTTCACTCACTGTCACTCCCTGGACGCCAATCCCAGACAGTGCTTCACGCACATCATCCAACTTAAAAGGCTTAATCACTGCAGTAACCAATTTCATGGCAATCTCCAAAAAAGCCGCGCTGCACGCGCGGCACTTGAGTTATAGGCTCTTAGCCATTCCAAAAATGAGCGCCGCATCGCACCAGTCGTAGCCGTAGCACTCGTTGTCATCAATATCGGTATCCTCATACGTCAGGCTCCAGTCGATGCCCTGCCAAGACTTGCTCAGACCCACTAACCAATGGACATGCTTGTCAGTCTCCACGTAGCTGGCCACGTCGTAATCGACCTGACCCACCAAGAAGCTCAGCCCCCAATCACCGGGCAGGGTCATGTCGTAACCCGCTTTGGTGTAAACAATTTCGCCCGTTTCAAACCAATACTCATCCGAAAAAGCAACGCCGGCTGAGAAGCCTCCGAAACTCACGTTTAAATAGACTTCCTCGTAGTCACCGAGGACGCCCTCATCCTGGGGGTAGTCGTAGTAGATGTAGCCCACATCAACCCCAAAACCGCCATCGAAGCTGTGCGAGAAGCCACCGTAGTAATCGAGTTCGAGGCCACCATTTGCCCCGCCGCAGGTATCGATTGCGCAGTCAAAGTCGACCGCCGCGCCCCATGTCCCGAGGTAGAAGCCAGAGTCAAAAGCAATATCGAATCCGCCCTGAACGGACGGCTTGCTGTCTGACTGAGAAATACCGCGGAATTTATAGTCCGTCACCAACGCCACATTGCCACTCACTTCAGCGGCCTGTGCCAAGGGGGCGGTGAAACTCAAACTACCGGCAAGTGCCAGTGCGGGAACTGCATACTTAGCTAATTTCATCTCGTATCTCCTGAGTGGGTAAAGGCGTTGCCTGTCGATCTGTTAATAGCCCGTGGACCAAAGCGGTTGGACCCGGTGCCCCCGATTAGGAGATAGCGACAATCGAGCCAATTTATTTTTATTTATTATTTTCAATTATTTAATGTGATTTAGGCGTGCTGGCGTGGAGGCAAACAACCCCTTCGGCATGGGCTGTGCGCACCAAGTTAGTGCGAGGCTTGCACCAGTTTTGGCGGCTTCTGGTCTGTCAGTGCAGAAAATAGTGCGCTACATTTGAAGCATCTCAGCGGGTGCTGCGAGACATATAAGTACCACTCACCCCCGCCGCACCCAGCAAAAGACCAGCACTGTTGATCAGAACCGAGACTGTTAGAAAGAACACGCACTGTTTGAAAAAACACACACTATTAGCTACACACAGGGACACATCATGAGTCACGAGGACGCTAGTTCGGGTCGTACCCAATCACTTTTCGAGCGATTGATTCAAAGCAACGATCCCTTGCTGGGACAGATCGATCGTAATGCCAAATCATTACTGCAATCGGCCCTTGGTAAGTTAGATGTTGTCAGCAGAGAGGAGTTCGATGCGCAAACTGCCGTGCTACAGCGAACACGCCAGCGCCTAGAAACACTGGAACAGCAAATTGAAGCGCTGAGCAACGCTCTAGAACGACCAATAGAGCCTTAGGGCGAATAAACGGTTGTCAAATACGCTGACAACCCAGCTGATGTGACCGCCTCCCCTAATGAGATCAAGGACGATCTATGCACCTCGCATTTATCAGAACGCGTGGCCAAGCGGGCCTCGACGCACCCTGCGTTACCGCCGAAATTCACCTGAGCACAGGCCTACCTGGATTCCAAGTCGTTGGTCTGTCCGATACGGCATGTCGCGCCATGCGAGGTCGTATTCGCAGTGCCATTATCAGCTCACACCTCAAATGGCCCGACTATCACATTACCGTGAACCTAGCCCCCGCAGAGTCGCTCCGGCAGAGCGCTCGTTACGACTTACCAGTGGCATTGGGGCTACTGATCGCGTCACAGCAGCTACCCAAAGCGATAGCTCATCATCGAGAATTTTTCGGTGAATTGGGCTTGGACGGCAGTATCCGACAGTGCCGTGGTGTGTTGAGCGCAGTAGTAGCGGCCACGCAGGCCGGCTGCGCCTGTGGCGTTGCGATCGACGGCGCTTCAGAACTGGCCTCTGTTGCTCATAGTCGCATCATTGCGGCGCCCGACCTGCTGTCACTCTGTGGACAGCTTCAGCAACCCAACCCAACGCTCACAGTAACGAGTCAGTCCCAAGGTAGTGCACCCATCACCTACCCAGACTTATCGGCCATACGTGGACAACCCCTGCTGTGCCGTGCACTTGAGTTAGCCGCTACCGGCGGCCACCATTTGTTGATCTCGGGACCACCGGGGATCGGCAAAACACTGGCTGCCTCGGTACTCCCGGGGCTCTTACCACCCGTCACCCCCGCGCAGCGGCGAGAAGTTGGTTTGCTTCGTGATCTGGCAGGACTGCCCCATTGCGAAGGACCGCCCTTCAGAGCGCCGCATCACTCGAGCAGTATCGCCGCGCTAATGGGTGGCACATCGCGAGCGATTCCCGGTGAAATCTCGATGGCCCATGCTGGCGTCTTGTTTTTGGACGAACTCGCCGAGTTTCCGCGGGCTGTGCTGAACCAACTCCGCCAACCACTAGAAACAGGTGAAATCACTGTCTCTCGTGCGGCTCATCAGCATACCTACCCCGCGCAGTTTCAACTCGTTGCGGCAATGAACCCATGCCCTTGTGGTTTGACAGGCAGACAAGAAAGCACCTGCCGTTGCACACCTGCTGCCATTCAACGTTACTGGCATGGGGTGTCTGGCCCGTTACTAGATCGCATCGACCTTCACATCACGATCGACCGACCGCCGCCCGACGCATTGCTGAGCAAACGTCCCACGAAGAACCACTCTCAGACTGTGAGGGAAAATGTGACTCAACTTCGTGAGAAACAGCTCGACCGTCAAGATTGCTTAAACAGCGCGTTGGAGGGTGATCAATTAATCAGCGTATGCGGACTCGCGCCCAAAACACACACTTGGTTCGTCGCGGCAATCACGGCACTGTCATTATCGGCTCGGAGCGCTCACCGCCGGCTACGGGTTGCTCGCACGCTCGCTGACTTGGGAGGTGATGACGCAGTCTCGATCACTCATCTCGAGACCGCGTTGTCTTTCAGGGAAATCGACAGCCAGTCCGCTGCTGAGCGCGCTTAGCGGCTGCCTTCGACCATAAAGTCGACGGCCAATCTAATCTCATCATCGGAGCAATCGGCACAACCTCCTCGCGCGATCATGCCAGTGCCCGCGACGCCATTGATACCGCTGTCGTACAAGGCATCCATACCTTTTGCGATACGACTGGCCCACGCCACCTGCTCACCGACTTTCGGCGCACCCGCAATACCAGCGGAATGACACGCCATGCAAGCCGCGTTGTAGACATCCTCTCCCGACCGCGCGGCGCCTTCAGTCATAGCAACACCGCCTCCACAAGCTTCTCCCTGCACGCAGACTGCGGAAAAGGGCTGTATCCGTGCTTCGATGTCGGCTCGTTGTCGATCCGTTAAATCAAGTGCCAGCACCGTCATTGGGGCCAGTAACAGAATAATAAGTAGTCCGCGCATGATGGATTCTCCGTCTCAGGGATCGGGAGTATAGCGGTTGCGGAAAAGATCTAAAACTGGCGTAACACACTCTCCCAGTGGCCGCCCGGTTATAATGGCGTCAACGAAGCCAAGATGACGTCGCGATGAAGCTTTACACCTTTGATGCTGCCCCAAATCCCGCTCGATTAAAGCTCTTTATGGATTTCAAGCAGATTGAGTTAGACACCAGTCAAATCGATTTAGGGGCTGACGAACAACTCAGTGATGCGTATCAAGCCATCGTGCCAGAGGCGACCGTTCCCGCATTGGTGCTTGATGATGGCACGGTATTGAGTGCTGTCATTGCCATCGTGCATTACCTGGAGGAGCGCTTTCCCGACAAACCCTTACTGGGCCGCACACCGGAGGCGCGAGCCAATACGCTTAACTGGAACCACCGACTGTTCACTGAGATTTTCAGTCCCATCGCGGACGCCTTTAGAAATGCGCACCCAAAATATAAAGATCGAGCATTGCCCGGCGTCGCGCCAGTCATACAGCTACCAGCATTGGCTGAGAGAGGACAGCTCCGGCTCGCTGAGGGGTTCGACATGCTGAACCGAGAATTAGCGCAACGCCGGTACCTTGCAGGACCAGACTTTTCCTTCGCTGATATCGATTTATTAGTGGCGCTCGATTTCGCTAAATGGGCTGCACGCGCTACGCCTGACGCGGCCTTACAACACCTCAGCCGCTGGCGTGATGAGGCCCGTCATGCACTGAGTGGCTAAGTATGGCTCGTGTCATTCTCCTATCCCTGCTGCTGTTAACCGGCTGTGATCAGTCTGACTCGGGACTCGCGCATCTGAATGAGTACCTGAGTCGGTTATCCACCGTCACCGGCACCGCGCTCGAGTTACAGGCGCTACCGCGGTTCGATCTAGCACCACCGCTGCCCGATAAAGCAGGGTACGCGACCAATCAGCAGATCGATCTGATCGACTTCCTGTCCTTGACCGGCTGTTCACTGCAGGTCAATCTCGGACGGCGTAATACCCAGCTGGGGAGAACCGCCTCTCCTTCACAGCGACTGCTGTTGGATCTCGAATTTCTCGACCTCGCTCCGGCGTGTATCGAACTATTGGAAACCCGTGGCGATACCGAACTGGCAGCCACCATCAGGGTTGCCAGTGACGACCGCAAGCAGGCACTGCCAAGCGCTGTTTTTGACGCGGTATTGCTTGGTGCCGAGTGGCGCGCGTTTTGGCATGCCGACTCAACCTTGGGGGATTACCCGCAACAAACGAGTAGTGTCGTTGAACAAACCGTGACCTCATTGTCGGCCATGACTGCTCCTTGGCTAAACGGAAATTGGTCCGCTGACAATCGCGCATTTGAGCTGTTACTGAGTGATGTGCGAGCGGGTGACGGGGGCGAGTTACTTCTCGCAACGTCTCAGCTAGTATGGGCACTCGAGAGGGCCAATGCCCTACTGACCAAAACTCAATCAGAGCGACCGCTCTGTCCCTTCGGACAATCCACCGAACGATCTAGAGCCTTACAACGGGTCGTGCAACAGTTTTTCGTGGGCAATGTTCAGCCTTGGGTGGTCAGCCTTCGTCGGCGAGCAGAGCTCATCCATGAGCCAACTCAGCGCCTTGAAACAGTTCTCACCAATTCAGTAACGCAGCCCTACCAAGATTGGGTGATGGCGCGTGACGCACTGCTATTGCAACTGACTCGAATGACGCGGCAACATGTTCAAGCCGTTCAAGCCACGCTCACAAACTGCCAACAGGATTAAATGACCGGCAACTAAAAGGCCTCTTATTGCGACAATGTGTCAGATGGCACTTTGATCGTGATCCACGGGCTGTGATAATCCAAGGTCAGTGGCCGCTCAGTAGCTGAGTGATATCCCTCGGGCCTGCTAGGGGCTCGGCAGCTCAATGTCGTTGCGTGACTGTCGAAGACGACAGTTGCACCGCCGAAAGGGGATGATCAGCACACTTTGGTACATTGGTTTTTTATTTTTGATGATTTGTGGAGAGATTCGATGCACATAATCCGTTTAGCCTGCGCTGGGATTGTCATAGCGACACTGGCGGCCTGCGCCACTAAGCCACCCGAGCCGGTGGTTGATTTCGCACCTGACTATGATTTTAACCAACCCAAAACCATCGCCTTCTATGCGTTGAGTGGCTCTGTTACCGGCAATAACCCCTCTGAACTTACTGACTTTCAAAGAGATCGTATCGACAGCGCGCTGCGAGGCTCACTGGAAGCGAAGGGTCTGGTGTTTGTCGAGAATACGAGCGATGCCGATTTACTGTTGAGCTGGCATTTGAACCTCATGGAAAAGACGGACGTCAAAAGTTACAACAATCCCTCCTACGGTGCCTCCATGGGTTACAGCCGTTACAACCGCTACTCGATGTACAACTGCTATAACTGCATGGGACAGACAGACGTTCGCGTGACTGAGTATACCCAGGGCACTTTCATTATCGATATGATCGACCCCGAGGAAAAAGCCTCAGTATGGCGGAGCGTGACGCAGTCTAAACTGAAAGAAGAAACCATTCGTGATCAGGCGGCCCTCGACAGTGCGGCCGACCGGGTGCTGCGGGAGTTCCCGCCCACGCAAAGTGCACCCCCCGCTCCCTGAATTCCGTCACTTACTGCAGGTCAATTGAAAGAAAACTGTTTAAAAAGCGGGGTTATGCCTGGGAGTGCACACTCTGCCTGACCCCACCGTATGAAGGCGCTCATCGTCTCACTCACGCGGGTCAGCGCCGCGCGCTGCGGGAAAGATGATCCGCTATCAGCGGGCAGCTGCGCTAGGGACCCGGAAGCGATTTATACTATCCGCTGAGCGACCCGCTGATTGACGCGCCAAAAGGCGAACGTAGGAACCGATATGTTTACTTATATCAACCCGGAGATTCGTGAGCGTCTGATTCGTGACGGAACGCTACGCCGTATCAATAGCGACGGTGAGCCAGTCGAGACAGACAGCACAGCGAGTCCCGGACAACACCTTAATCTTCTGGGCCCCATCCCCATGCCGCTCGCTAGAGGCACGCAGCATCCCACAGTCAGATGGTATGCCTGTGTCAGAAGCACCGAGCTGAGTGAGGTTGAGCATTTGGCCAGCACCCTTCGTGAGCAAGGCGGCCAGCACTTGTTCTCTCATTTGGCCTCCAGCATGGCAGTGAACAGCATATTGGTCATCGGCAAGCCTGAAGAGAGCGATAACCCCCTAGTCAGAGTGCATTCAAACTGCCTGACGGGCGATATTTTTGGCTCGCGGCGATGTGAATGCGGACCACAATTAGAAGCAGCGATTGACCGCATTTCAGAGGACCCCCATGGCGGCTACTTGATTTATATGGCAGGTCACGAAGGCCGAGGGATCGGGCTCTGGGCGAAAGCGGCGACCTATCTGCTGCAAGATGCAGGCGAGGATACCTATCAGGCGAACCAGTCATTAGGTTTGCCCGATGATTCCAGAGATTTTTCCGATGCGGCCATTTTGCTCAAACATTTTTGCCAAGGTCGCAGCATCCGGCTGCTCACCAACAATCCGAAAAAGCTGGATGATCTAGCCGCGATGGGCGTTCAAGGGATTGAGCAGGTAAAGCACGTTGTCGGCGTCGACGATTTCAACTTGCGGTATCTCAAGGCCAAACGCGACTGGGGACACAAGCTAGCAGACGACGACTTGGATACTCCGACTTAGTGTCGTCAGGTTAATTTAACCACTCCGGCAGCGGCTCTCGGCCCAGCGGCAACTCCATCACGTTATCCGCGGCCTGGTAGCTATGGCCCACCATTTCATCGTAGGCGCTACGTTGTCGCAAGAAAAGCTCGCAAGTGACTGCTTTGCGGATGGTGCGCTGCATCTCTAAAAGATTACGGGTCTTGAGCACCTTGCCGTTGCGATCGGCAATCAGCCGCTCCTCTTCACCGAGCCGAGCGTGTGCGATATACAGGCTCAGATCCACTGATTCGATGACAACATCCGTGAGTTCAACACTACCGAGCTCGCTTAAGGCTATTTTCATTACACTGTCCCTCCTGCATGACCTACGACCCAGCGGCTCGTTCGGTTTGCTCATCGCCCTACAAGGCTGGCCGCACACTGAGGTAGGCGGTACAGCCGACCGTCTACCCACGCACCAAACGAGGACAAGCCCGACACAGTGTGTCCAGCAAAGAATGAAAACGACAGCATGGCCATAGCAATTGAGCCCTTCACGATTACTCGAGCTGGTAAGCCCGCGGAGACGCTGCCACGGTGCAGTGGTGTCTATCGATTTTTCGATGCGGCCGGCGCGCTCTTGTACATCGGCAAAAGTGTCGATATCCGCAGCCGGGTGACTCAGCACATCAATGAAGGTCGTAAGCCCGGTCGCCATCAACGTCTGATGTCACAAGTCCGCCAAGTGGATTGTCAGATGACCGCTGGGGAGGTCGGTGCCTTGTTAATCGAAAATGAGGCGATCAAACGGGAGGTGCCCCTGTTTAATCGTCGCCAAAGGCGGCTACGGCGCTTGTGGACGATTACGCTGACGCCCTCGGCGGAGGGGTTTTTGCAGCCCACCGCCATCGATTTTCTACCCGTAGCCACGAGGAACATCGATACATTTGGACTCTATGCCAATAAAAGCCGAGTGATCAGCTCATTGCAAAACCTGGCCAGAGATCACGCTCTATGTCTTCGCATGATGGGGCTAGACCGAGGCCATGGCCCCTGTTTTCAGCACCAACTAGGTCGATGCGATGGTGCTTGCGCCGGAGAGGAATCTACGATGGCACACAATGCGCGCTTACTTGATCAACTCGCGCGACAACGCATTGCAGCATGGCCATTCGAGGGTCCTTTACTATTGGCAGAGCACACGATTAAACCCATCGAAAAGCAACCCGAGCAACAATTTCACCTCGTTGATCAGTGGGCATGGTACGGCTGCTTTGACACGCTCACAGCGGCACACGACGCCTTACTAACCGAACAAACGCCCGCCTTCGATCGCGATGCTTATCGCCTGATCTATAGCGCGATGTATCGCGGTCGAGTGAACTTACAAGACGTGACAACAGGGCAGCCGGTCGTGAACGTCTTGTTATCAAAAAACCCTCACACCTCATGAATATTGTCTGGTTCAAGCGTGATCTTCGGCTCATCGATCACGGGCCACTCGCAGCAGCCATCGATCAAGGAGAGCCGCTGCTACTGCTCTATGTCATTGAACCGATGCTCATCCACGACGCTCACTACCGAGGCCGTCATTGGCATTTCATCGCTCAATCCCTCAATGAACTCAATAGGCAACTGCAGCCATACGGCACCACTATTCAGGTGCTCGAAGGGGAGGCAGAAACGGTGCTGAAAACGCTCCACCAGCAGCTGCCCATTAAACAGCTTTTCAGCCATGCAGAGACGGGACTGGGCCTCACTTTTGATCGCGATCAGCGCATCATGCGCTTTTGCACTACCGAGGGGATTCGCTGGCAGGAATTCCAGAGTAATGGTGTGCAGCGTGGTCGTACTGATCGTCGAGGCTGGAACCGGGCCTGGCATCAGATGATGGGGCAACCCCTCATTTCGGCCAACCTGAATCGCCTATCGACACTGCATCAGCCACTACCCGAAGCCTTATTGGGAGCACAAACACGCCGATTGGCGCGTTGGGAAACACAAAAACCCGACTTTCAACGCGGTGGTACCCAAGCGGCATCGTCAGTCTTAACAAGCTTTCTCGACGTACGCGCTCAACGCTATCAAATGAGTATCTCTAAACCTGAGGCCGCTCGACATCATTGCTCTCGACTGTCGCCTCATTTGGCGTGGGGCAATCTGAGCCTGCGCCAGACTTACCACGCACTGAAACACCGGCAAAACGACGGCGAATGGGGACGCGCACTCGGCGCGTTTGAGTCCCGACTGCACTGGCACTGCCATTTTATTCAAAAGTTTGAAATGGAATGCCGGATGGAGTGTGAGGACTTAAATCGGGGGTATCTAGATTTTCCGCGTCGCTGCGACCCAGAGCGGCTCGATGCCTGGCGAGAGGGTCGGACCGGCTACCCGTTAATTGATGCGTCGATGCGATGCTTGCTGCAAACGGGTTACATCAATTTCAGATCACGGGCCATGCTAGTGTCCTTTCTCACGCATCATTTGTGGCAAGACTGGCGCACCGGCGCCGCTTGGTTAGGGTCGCTCTTCCTCGATTTTGAGCCGGGCATTCATTACCCGCAAATGCAGATGCAGGCGGGGGTCACGGGCATCAATACCATCCGGATTTATAACCCCGTCAAGCAATCACTGGATCACGACCCAGAGGGGACTTTTATCTTGCGGTGGGTACCTGAGCTAGCTGGCCTACCCACCCCGCTGATGCATCAACCATGGCTGCGGTCACCACTCGAGCGCCAGATGCACCCCATCGACTACCCTGACCCCATCGTCGATCTCAAAACGTCTTATCAGCATGCCAAAGAGCAGTTGTGGCGTCTCAAATCCAGCGAGGGCGTCAAACGCGAGCGGGAGCGTATCCTCAGTCGTCATATTGAACGGCGCGTCAGCCAGGCGAAGAGCGCTTCCTCCGCCTAAATCCTTTGTTATGCTGGATGCCATTAGAAACCGTAGAGAGACAATTATGCTGATCATCCTCTGGATTCTTGGAGCGCTACTCGCACTGGTCGTATTGGCCGCGGTGCTCCTCCCCATCTTTATTGACGAGCAAGCGCTGACTGAGTTAGCAGCAGAGCAAGTGCGCACCAACACAGGTGGTGAGTTGGTCATCAACGGGGAAACCGATATCAGTTTCTTTCCGCGCTTTGGGTTGCGATTAGAAGGCGTGGAATTGGATCTACCGGCGCAAACTGAGTATGACGTCGCGATAGCAGCGTCGGTGGATGAGGTAGAGGTGGGCCTTTCTCTATTGCCGCTATTGAGTGGCAATGTCGATGTCGGCACCATAATCATTGCGGGTATCACCGCGGACATCACCGAACCACAGGCACTCCCGCCAGCTCCCGAACCAATGCCAAGCATGAGTGACAGGGAATGGGAACAGCGAGGCAAACTCATTCGGCGTACCAAAGCGCAAGAACGTCAGCGCCAGTTGGGCGAGGGCGGCCGTTTCTCGGGAATCGGCATACTCGCTGAGGCCATTCGAATAGACGATGTTACCGTGAAGATCCGATCTTGGGAGGGTGATCTCACCAACCACATCGTGGTGAAAACCCTGTCTCTCGCAGACGTGAATACCCAAGATGAACCGATGCGCCTCGATGGCGCAGTCACCGTGCTGGGTGATGGCAGCGCCGTGCCGTTGGAGATCACCCTCGACGGTAGTATCCGACTCGCCTCTGATCTGAGCAGACTCCAGCTGGACCAGTTACAAACAACAGTGGAGGGGGCGCTCACTGAACCCGTAACCAATACACTCAGTGGCAACTTCACGATGACCCCCGCTAAGGCCGACTTCGCCATTGATACAAGACTCCCGGGCGGCGATGTCAGCGGTCAACTGGTGTGGTCGCCGCTCGAGAGCCCAGAGATCAAACTCGACATCACAACTGAGCGACTCGATTTGGATCAAATTCACCCGGCAACACCGGCTCAAACAAGCGCAATAGCAAGGGATGCCGCGTCAAACGAGACAGCAACGGCGCCCAAGCCCGTCGCTGGGCCAACAAGCGTGCCGGCACCGCTGCCCGTGGGTCCACTGCGCGATCTGGACTTAGCACTGCGAGTGGCGGCTGACCACCTGATTGTTAGCGGACAATCCATCAACACCGCTCAAGTCTCTATGGTAGTGCGTGATGGCGTCACGGATATTGACTACGTCAGAGGGGTCCTCCACGAGGGGCAGCTCGACACCCGCATCACATTGAATGCACGCAGACCGATCGTGGAGGCCGACATAGAGGGCGGACTAAAAGGGGTCAATATGGATTCGTTACTGGCGAGTATGGGCAACACTGATGCAGCCACAGGGCGTATCGAACTCGCGTGGGATCTCGATACCGAAGGCGCGAGTAGCAACGACCTCCTCACCGGGCTTAACGGTGATCTCAGTGCCGAGGGTCAGGACCTTGTGTTCAATAAAATTGCCGTGCAAGGATTAGTCTGCGCGGCCGTTGCAACGGTAAATAAAATCCCGCCGATTGCAGGCCTTCCCAACAACACACCGATTAGTGAGCTCAGATTGGGACTCGATTTTGATGATGGCGCAGGCGACATTGAGACACTGCGCTTTGCGACACCCGGCGTGGTCATGAAGGGCTCGGGTGATATTGCGTTAGATACCCTCGAATACCGCTTTCGGCTGGAGGGCCAAGTGAATAATGACATCATGCAGGTCAGTCCACTGTGCGTCATTGACCAACGATACGCAGGCGTCGACTGGCCTGTCGAATGCCAAGGCAATTTATCATCGGAATCGGGCGCCGCCTGTCAGATTGATATTGCGTCGGTGGCTGAACAGATCCTAAAGAATGAAGCACAACAGCAGCTTCAAGATGTGATCGAGGAAAAAGCCGGCGCCTTTATGAAGAAACTGTTCGGTGATTAAACTATTTCCCATTGCGGTAGCGAAACGATGACAGCAGGATTTGATCATTCCTATGCGCGCCTGGGTCGCACTTTCAGTTCAGTACAGCAACTCGATCCTGTCTCGTCGCCCAAGCTGTTGCTGTGGAATTCGACGCTCGCGGCCGCGCTCGAGTGGCCGAGTGACCCGCTGTCCGACCCGGCGCAACTGAGCGCTCTGGCAGGGAATGAGATTCTTCAGGGCACACAACCCATCGCCACTGCTTATGCCGGGCATCAATTCGGACAATATAATCCACAACTTGGTGATGGCCGTGCCACCTTGCTCGGCGAATGGGTCACCTCTGTTGGCGATCGTTTTGACATTCAGTTAAAAGGTGCGGGCCCGACGCCCTATTCTCGTGGTGGTGACGGCCGCTCTCCTGTAGGACCCGTGATCAGAGAGTATTTGTTGTCCGAAGCGATGAACGCCCTCGGTGTGCCCACGACGCGGGCACTGGCAGCCATTGGCAGCGGTGACCCGGTCTATCGCAATCGCCTCGAACCCGGCGCCATCCTGACAAGAGTGGCGAGTAGCCACCTCCGCGTCGGCACCGTGCAGTACTTCGCCATGACGCGCGGCGGTGAGGGTTTGGCAGAATTGGTCGACTATGTTGTACAGCGCCATTTTCCCAACTACTCAGGAGAAAAGAACGCAGCTTTAGTGCTGCTCGATGGCGTTTGTGCTCATTTCGCTAATTTGGTGGCGCGCTGGCAAGTACTTGGCTTCGTGCACGGCGTACTCAACACCGATAATGCCTTACTGTGCGGTGAAACCATCGATTATGGCCCTTGCGCCTTTATGGACCATTTTGACCCGACCGCTTCCTTCAGCTCCATTGATCGCCAAGGTCGCTACGCCTGGCCCAATCAGCCAGGCATCATGCATTGGAATCTCGCCGTATTAGCGGAGTGTTTGCTGCCGCTCATCGACACGGATCCCACGGTGGCACAACAGCAAGCGCAGGCCGTCGTTGACCGTTACCCGCAGCGCTTCCATCACCTGCATCAAGCCCGATTAGCAACGAAACTAGGGCTCGATAGCATGAAAGAGACCGACGGCCCACTACTGCAGGCTTTCCACGATATCTTGGCGGCTGAGCGTCTAGATTTTACCCTGGCTTTTCGATGGCTGACGGAATGCGCCAACGACACACTGGCACATTCCCCCCTACCCGAGCTATTTGCAGCTCCCGCAGCGTTGACGGAGTGGGCGCAGCAATGGGCAGCGCGGCGCAGAGACAATGCGGGCGATACCGAGATGCTGAATACCAACATGCAATCAGCCAACCCCGTCGTGATTCCGAGAAATCACCTGGTGCAGCGCGCCATTGAACTGGCGGAGAAAGATGAGATCGACTGGATACACGCATGGGCTGCACGCGCCCAGACCCCATTTACTTGGGATAGCGGTGATCTCGAATGGGCGCGCCCCCCGAGCGAAGAAGAACGGGTCACGCAAACCTTTTGTGGCACCTAATATCGCCCGTGCTGGCGGGTCGGCACCAGTCTTTGAATGACGCCCTGCGGACGGGCAACGTATAATCGCCGCTTCAACATGGAGATATGACTTTGACCACCGAGTTTCTCGGAAAGCAGCTATCGGGCCCCTTTACGATCCCATCGGGGATTGTTACCACCGCGCCTTCCATTATCCAGCGCGTGATCGATACGATCCCTGAGATTGGGGTGATCACGACAAAAAGTATTGGGTTTGAGCCTCGGTTGGGATATCGAGAACCCGTTTACAGTCAGTATGCTCCGGGTTGTTTCGTCAATGCGATTGGCTTGACCAACCCTGGTGTCGAAGATGCCCTCGAAGGTCTTCGCACGCTCATCGTGCCAGAAGATCGATTTTTACTCGTCTCTATTTTTGGGGGATCCATTGAAGAATTTGTTGCTGTGGCCCGGCAGCTGGCCCCGGTAGCAGACGGTTTGGAACTCAATCTGTCCTGTCCCCATGCCAAAGGCTACGGCATGGCAATGGGACAAGATCCGGATATGGTGCGGGATATCGTTGCCGCGGTCTGTGACGCAGTAGAGATACCGGTTATCGCCAAACTCACGCCCAACGTGGATGATATCGCCTTGATTGGAAAAGCCGCACTAGCGGGCGGCGCTGCGGGGCTGTGCGCGATCAACACCACCGGACCCGGCTACACAGAGAGTCATGGTCACTCCATACTCAGTAACGGGCTGGGCGGGATGTCGGGGAAAGGCATTTTACCCGTCACCCTGAAGGCGTTAGCGGCACTGCGCGCCGTAACCGACGCGCCCCTCATCGGTTGCGGTGGTCTCTCTTCTGCCGCGGACTGCCGCGCGATAGCGCATTGTGGCGCCACTATTTTCGGCATTGGATCAGGGCTTACCGGGCTTGATACACAGGCATTGGGCCAATACTTTGCCGACCTCGGGCACGATATGAACCACCAAACAGATCGAGCCGCCGAACAGGTTCGCTTCGACCTTGATATGAGCTTTAGGCCTTATCAGGTGACTGACAATAAGCCCGTCTGTGACGACATCAGTGTCGTGACCCTTGATGGCAGCCTCGATATCCGCGCAGGAGAATATGTTTTTGTCTGGATACCAGGGGTAGGTGAAAAGCCATTCTCTTGCCTCACCGCAAACCCAGTCAGATTAGCCGTGATCAATGTCGGGCCGTTTACCGATGCCTGTTACCAAGTCTCACCAGGAGAGACGATTTACTTGAGAGGGCCCCATGGAGTTGCCGTCTCCCCTCCCGATGATGCGCATATCGTCTGTGTTGCGGGCGGCACGGGTCTGGCTGCGGTACTGCAAATTGCTGAAGATTTTGGCTCAGCAGAACAACCCGCTGATATCTTTGTCGGTGCGCGCACTGCTAACCGACTGTACTTCCGTGAGGAGTGCGAAAGTGCGGCTCGGGTCACTATTGCGACAGACGATGGCAGCGCAGGATTCGAAGGTCGCGTCAGCGACGCATTGGCCGCCTTTTTAGCCGAGCAATCAGCCGCCGCCCTGGAGAAGATGATTTTCTATAACTGTGGGCCGGCACCCATGATTCATGCGAGCGAAGCGGTACAACAACAATTTGTGCCGGCAGATCGCATTTTCAGCGCAATCGATTATTTGACGAAGTGTGGTGTGGGGATTTGTGGCGCCTGTGCATCGCCAGATGGTCGCCGAATTTGCGTCGATGGACCCTTTATTACCGCTGAGTAACCCACCTGTCATCGGCTCACTGTCTCAGCTAAAAACCGCTCTATTAGTGACAGCTTTCGTCTTGCCAGTTGACTGGGCTAGAAATGTTGCCATTATCGAAGGTCATTCTTCGACAATAAGTGGCACCAAGACGTGAACGGTAATTTGCTCGATCAAGGGGCGTTGCATTGGACTCACTACAGTGATGACAGCACTGCCGATATGCCCATCAGCTACTGGGGTACGATTCTGGATATCGATACCTCAGGACATATCAGCGTGCTCTATCGCTGGGACCCTCATTGCTATTGCCACTTTCACCGACACCTCTGCTCGACCACATCAATAGTCCTCTCCGGCGAGCTCCATGTCAGTACGTACGAAGGTCATGAGCTGACCGCGACAACCGTTAGAACCACCGGTGACTATGCCAAAAAACCGCCCGGCGATATTCATATGGAGCAAGGCGGTGCCGATGGTGCCCTCGTCTTATTTGAGCTCTATGCACCCGATGGTCAACTGACTGATCAGCTCGACCAAGAGGGCAATATTCTGCGCACACTCACAACCGATCATTTACGTCACGCATTGCTAAAACAAAACACCCCGGCCGCTGCCTGATAAACTTGAGTCATCATCACTTCTGAGAGGTCGACACCATGTCTGCAGAGCTCCATCCGCTAGCACCTCATACACTGCCCAGCTTTATCGGTGCCGCCGATGGCAGCGATCCGCTTTTTTCCGCCATCACTGTCATTTTAGTACTGGCAGTACTGGGTATCGGCATTGGCTATCTGTCGCTTCATGCCATTCCAGAGCGATTGGCTCACAAACACGGCAATACACAGTCTCAACTGATTATGGTGCTCGCACTGCTGGCATTGTTTACCCACAATAATATCTTCTGGGTGGTCGCATTGATCCTTGCTGTGATGAAACTGCCCGACTTTCTCACCCCGATTAACAGCATCTCAGACTCATTAAAAAAAATGACGACAGCAGATACGGATGCCACGCCGCCGCAACTCGATCACCACGAAGAGGCGCGTTAAGTCATGCTAGAACTTATTTTGTGTTCACTGTTCACGGTCCTACCTGACTACCTTTACCGCCGCTACCGTCACGGTAAACGTTGGGGTAAAGAGATCACCTTCTTTACGGTCTGGTACGAGCTTCGTATCGGGATCACCGCCTGCTTTATCTTAACGATCAGCTTCATCACGGTGGTTTTCTATTTTCACCCCTCAACGACTAACGCGGGCCCCTACTTCCGAACCATACCCTTGCTCCCACAAGGCGGCGGCTTGGTCGAGGAAGTGTTTGTCAAAAATGGCGAGGCGGTTGAAGCGGGAGCGCCATTATTCAGCTTACTCGACAGCTCTCAGGCTGCCAGTGTCAATATCGCTGAGAGTCAGCTCGGTCAAATCGCTTCTGCTTTTGTGCAAGCACAAGCACAATTAGACGGCGCGCGGGCACAACAGGTCCAAGCCGAGAGTGCACTCGCGCAAACAGAAAATGAACTCGCTAAAAAGCAGGCGTTGGCTTCACGAGGCCAGCAATTGGTGAGTCAGATCGAACTCGACCGCCTAGAGATATCGCTCGCCCAGAAAAAAGGCGGCGTGCAAGCCGCGAAAGCCAATGTTTTAGCAGTGGAAACGCAGATCAGCGAAGTGCTCCCCGCGCAGCAAAAAAGCGCCCAGAAGCAGCTGGAACAGGCTCAAGTAGAGCTCGATAAGACCGTCATTTATGCCGGTGTGGATGGCAAAGTGGCGCAGTTTTTTCTTCAGCGCGGCGACTACGTCAATCCGATTCTACGACCAGCCGGCGTATTGATCCCCACGGCAGGACCAGAATCGGGGCAGACCTCCATCGCCGCTGGCTTTAACCAACTCTCAGCGCAAGTCATTAAAACAGGTACGCTGGCTGAAGTGGTCTGCCTATCGAATCCCTTTACGGTGATTCCCATGATCGTCACGCGAGTGCAGCCGGTCGTCGCCGCTGGACAATTAAAGCCGGCAGACGTGCTCATTGATGCGCAGCAACGCGCGCGGCCGGGCACATTAACCGTTGTCATGGAGCCCCTCTATGCCGGAGGCCTGGCCGACGTGATTCCCGGGAGCAAGTGCATTGCGAATGCCTACACCAGCAATCACGAGCAATTGGAACGGGGCGATTTGGGCTTGGGAGAGACCGTGTTTTTGCACATGGTCGATGCCGTTGGCCTGATCCATGCCATTATTCTCAGAATGCAGGCATTGTTGCTGCCGGTGCAGATGCTGGTCTTTGGTGGGCACTAACCGAAAGCGCTTTTCATAAAGCACTCGCCCCCTATTGAGCACGCGAGTCAAAATAGGGGGCGGTCGCCGCTCCTCAGGGGGCGATAACACCTCGCCCGCGATAACATCATTCGTTTTGATGCGCTGTCTGCATTGACGCTAGCCCACCCCCAGCGCTGCTGAGGCGCATTGCTCTCTGGCCCATTTCTCTTAAAAGCGGCGCGTCACCCCGAGCTGGATGACCTTCAGCAGATCCGAGCGCTCTGGGCGCCCGTATCGCTTAATACAGATACTGAGGCCACTTCCATGTTCACGACTTCCCCTCCAAGCGACCCTCGTCACAGCGATGGTCGATTTGCCAATACTATGAGAAGCCTGCTGGGAATTGGGGTGTTATCCGGCCTTATCGGGACATTGAGCGCCTGCGGTACTGCCTCTATCGATGATCATCAGATGGCGGAGCCCTCATTTTCCCCCGAAGATTTTTTTAACGGGGTACTAACAGCACACGGGGTCGTTCGAGACTATTCTGGCGCTGCAACACGCCACTTTAATGCGGATATCACTGCCTGCTGGCAAGAGGGTGTGGGTACACTAGATGAGGCGTTCGTGTTCGATGACGGCGAGCAACAAGTCCGCATTTGGACACTGACGCCTGACGGAGCACAACGCTATATTGGCACTGCGGGAGACGTTGTGGGCGAGGGCAACGCCCGTTGGCAGGGTAATGCCATGTTTCTGGATTACACGTTACGCATTGAACTCGAGGACGGCCCTATCGACGTGAACATCGACGATCGCATGTATCGCGTCAGCGAGAACGTCGTCATTAACGAATCGAAGATGCGCAAGTTCGGCGTCGGCGTCGGCGAAATACTCCTGACATTGGTGAGGCACCCTGAGCGCGAGGCGACCTGCCCCAGCAACTAGGCAGTGCCTCCCTGC